>JBDSEG010000091.1:0-8895 GCA_039920165.1 Burkholderiaceae bacterium | reverse complement strand
CACCTTGCGAACGTCGTGCAGCCAGATGACGGTCTCCACCGCCTCTCGCTGGGCGAAGTAGTAGCGAAAGTTCGACAGGGTTCGGTTTGCGTCCTCGACTTGATGCTCGGTCTCGAACCACCAGCGCAGCAACGCTTGCGAGGTGGCCGACGCGCCCGTGTACCGCGTGTCCCGCCACGCCTTGACCTCGCGCCGGATATTCGCCACCAGCGGCGGCAGCAGCTTCTCGTACGCGCTGGCGCGCAGCGATTCGTCGGCGGGAAACCAGCGCTGTTCGGGCAGCAGTGTTTCGTAGGGCGAAGCGGGCAGATCGGGATGCAGCGACATGCTCAAACTGTAGCGGCCACCTTCGGTGCCCCCAGCGCCCGCAGCACGTCGCGCACCACCTGCGCGCGGTCCTTCGCTTCGGGTGTTTCGCGCTCGATGCGCAGCTTGTCGTTGCCGGCGAGCTTGATGTGGCGCTGCTTCTGCACCAGGTCGATGATGCGCATCGCATCGATCGGCGCATTCGGTTTGAAGCTGATTACGGTGAGCTTCGGCGCGGCGTCGATCTTGAGCACTCCGTAGGGCTTGGCGAGCACGCGCAGGCGGTGCACGTCGAAGAGGGTCTGGCCTTGCGGCGGCAGCTTGCCGAATCGGTCGGTGATTTCCTCGAGCAGCGCGTCGACCTGCGCCGGCTTGTCGACCGTGGCGAGCCGCTTGTACAGGTTCAGCCGCGTGTGCACATCGCCGCAGTAGCTGTCTGGCAGCAGGGCCGGCGCGTGCAGGTTGACCTCGGTCGCGGCATTCAGCGGCGACAGCAGGTCGGGCTCGCGCCCCGACTTGAGCGCGCTGACCGCCTCGGCCAGCATCTCGTTGTAAAGCTGGAAGCCGACCTCCATCATGTTGCCGCTCTGGTTTTCGCCCAGCACCTCGCCGGCGCCGCGGATCTCGAGGTCGTGCATGGCGAGGTAGAAGCCCGAGCCGAGCTCTTCCATGTCCTGGATCGCCTGCAGCCGCTGGCCCGCCTGCTTGGTCAGGCCCTCGACATCGGGCACCAGCAGGTAGGCATAGGCCTGGTGGTGCGATCGCCCGACCCGGCCGCGCAGCTGGTGCAGTTGCGCCAGGCCGAATTTGTCGGCGCGGCCGATGACGATGGTGTTGGCGCTGGGCACGTCGATGCCGGTCTCGATGATGGTCGAGCACAGCAAGAGGTTGTGGCGCTGGGCTACGAAGTCGCGCATCACGCGCTCGAGTTCGCGCTCGGCCATCTGGCCGTGCGCGACCGCGATGCGCGCTTCGGGCACCAGGGCTTGCAGCGTTTCGCGCCTGTGCTCGATCGTCGCGACATCGTTGTGCAAAAAGTAGACCTGGCCGCCACGCTTCAACTCGCGCAGCAGCGCCTCGCGGATCGTGCCGCTGCTCTCGTTGCGTACGAAGGTCTTGATCGCCAGGCGGCGCTGCGGCGCGGTCGCGATCACGCTCAGGTCGCGCAGGCCTTCGAGCGCCATGCCCAAGGTGCGAGGAATCGGCGTCGCGGTCAGCGTCAGCACGTCGACCTCGGATCGCATCGCCTTGATCGCTTCCTTGTGGCGCACGCCGAAGCGGTGTTCTTCGTCGATCACGAGCAGGCCCAGGCGCTTGAACTTGACCTTGTCGCCGATCAGTGCGTGCGTGCCGACGACGATATCGACGGTGCCGTCGGCCAGCCCTTCGAGCGTCGCCCTCACTTCCTTGGGGGACCGAAAGCGCGAGATCTCGGCCACCTTGACCGGCCACTGGCCGAAGCGGTCGGAGATATTCTGGAAGTGCTGCTCGGCCAGCAGCGTGGTCGGCGCGAGGATCGCGACCTGCTTGCCGCCGGTCACCGCGACGAACGCGGCGCGCAGTGCGACCTCGGTCTTGCCGAAGCCCACGTCGCCGCAGACCAGCCGGTCCATCGGCTGCGGCGACACCATATCCTGGATCACGGCGTGAATGGCGGCCTGCTGGTCGGGCGTCTCCTCGAAGCCGAAGCTCGCCGCAAAGGCTTCGTAGTCGTGCGCCGAGAAGCGGAACGAGAAGCCCTCGCGCGCGGCCCGGCGCGCATACAGGTTGAGCAGCTCGGCAGCGGTATCGCGCACCTGCTCGGCGGCCTTGCGCTTGGCCTTGTCCCACTGGCCCGAGCCGAGGCGGTGCAGCGGCGCCTCTTCGGCACTGACGCCGGTATAGCGCGCGATCAGGTGGAGTTGCGCGACCGGAACGTACAGCGTCGCCTGGTCGGCATATTCGAGGTGCAGGAACTCCGAATTGCCATCGCCCAGGTCGATGTGCTTGAGCCCGACATAGCGCCCGATGCCGTGGTTGACATGCACCACCGGGTCGCCGATCTTCAGCTCGGACAGGTCCTTGATCAGCGCATTGACATCGCTGACCTGCTCCTGCTTGCGCCGGCGCCGGCCGGTTGGGCTGGACGCGAACAGTTCGGTCTCGGTGACAAATTCGATCGCGATCCCGGGCTTGCCGTCGGCCTCGGGTTCGGTCCAGAAAAACCCCTCGGCGAGCGGCGCGACCGTGATCGCATAGTGCGCATCGCCGGACTCGAAGTCGGCCAGCGTCGCGACCGTCGGCGGCTCGATCCGGCTGTCGCGCAGCAGTTCGAGCAGGGTTTCGCGCCGGCCCACACTCTCGGCCACGACGAGCACCCGGTGCGGCGTGGCGCCGACATGCATCTGCAGCTTCTTCAGCGGCTCGGTCGCTCCGCGCTCGGTCGACAGGTCGGGCAGCGGACGGGCCCAGTCGGGCGCCTCGCCGCCGCGCACCGACAGCGTGGCGTGCACGCCGGCACGGGCGAAGAACTCCTCGTCGCGCAGGAAGATTTCCTCCGGCGCGAGGATCGGCCGCTCGCGGTCGTGTTGAAGGAAGCGGTGCCGCTCGCGCGTATCGGTCCAGAAGCGCGCCAGCGCCGTGTCGACTTCGCCGTGCAGCACGAGTGCCGCCTCCTTGCCGAGGTAATCGAAGATCGTCGCCGTGCCGTCGAAGAAAAGGGGCAGGTAGTACTCGATGCCGGCGGTTGCGATGCCCGCGCCGATATCCTTGTACAGGCGCACCTTGCTCGGATCGCCTTCCATCTTCTCGCGCCAGCGCGCCCGGAATGCATTGCGCGCGGCCTCGTCCATCGGAAATTCGCGCCCCGGCAGCAGCCGCACTTCGGGCACCGGGTACAGGCTGCGCTGCGTATCAGGATCGAAGGTACGGATCGAATCGACCTCGTCGCCGAAAAGGTCGACCCGGTACGGCACGGCCGAACCCATCGGAAAGAGGTCGATCAGCCCGCCGCGCACCGCATATTCGCCCGGCCCGACGACCTGGCTCACATGGCTGTAGCCGGCGAGGGTGAGCTGTGCTTTCAGTCCGGCTTCGTCGAGCTTCGTCTTGTTCTTAAAGTTGAAGGTATACGCGGCCAGAAAACTCGGTGGCGCCAGGCGCACCAGTGCCGTCGAAGCCGGCAGGAGCAGCACGTCGACCTCGTCGTCGCTGGTACCCCCAGGGCTACCGCGTTGCGGTGTCCGCCCCGCCGAGGGGGAGTCAGGAAGCTTGGGGCGGCCCGGCGCTCCCTGCTGAATCCGCCACAAGGTCGCGAGCCGCTCGGAGATCAGGTCCTGGTGCGGCGAGAAGGTGTCGTAGGGCAGCGTCTCCCAGTCGGGGAAAACGGCGATGCGCAACTCGGGTGCGAAGAACGCGAGCTCGCCTTCCAGGCGCTGCGTATCGGCCGGCTCGGCGCTGACGATGGCGGTGAGCCGGCCTACGGCTTTTTGCTGCTGCGCATGGCGGGCCAGCAGCAAGGCGTCCGCCGAGCCCGGCGGGCGCGGGACGGTATGGCGTTTGGCGAGGGCGATCCGGGGCAGTTGCATGCGAGGCGCTACAAAGCAAATCGCCCCGCGGCCGCTCGGTTCGAGTTAGGCATGCAGGGGCGACGAACGGGGTCGATTATAGAATTCGCGCCCCATGCCACCGCCCGGCGCCGCCGCACTGTCCCCCGCTTCAGCGCCCCGTCTCTACGCGCTGGTTCCGTGTGCCGGCGTGGGCACGCGATCTGGCGCGGAAGTTCCCAAGCAATACGCCACGATCGCCGGCCACAGCGTCATCGCGCATACCCTGGCGGCGCTCGCCGGCGTTCCGGGTATCGCTGCGACGCTGGTCGTTCTCGCTCCCGACGATTGCGCATTCGAGCGTCAGGCGCCCGGCTTCGCCGGCTGGGTCGCGCGCTGCGGCGGCGCGAGCCGCGCGGCCAGCGTTGCGAATGGCCTCGCCGAGTTGTTGGTTCGTGGCGCGGATGAGAGCGACTGGGCCCTGGTGCACGATGCCGCACGCTGCTTGGTGCGCAGCGACGCGGTCACGGCCTTGATCGAGGCCTGCCGCGACGACGCCTGTGGCGGCCTGCTTGCCCTGCCACTCGCCGATACCCTGAAAGCGGCGCGCGACGGCCGCGTCAGCGCGACGCTGGACCGTGCTGACAAATGGCTCGCCCAGACGCCGCAGATGTTTCGCATCGGAGCCTTGCGCGACGCGCTGGCGCAGTCCGGTGCCAACGTCAGCGACGAGGCCGGCGCGATGGAGGCGGCCGGCCACGCGCCGCTGCTCGTGCCGGGGTCGGTCGAGAATTTCAAGCTCACCTGGCCGAGCGATTTCGAACTCGCCGAGCGGCTTCTGATAGGACGCGCATGAAGAAGGCCGACCTTCCCGTCTGGCGCATCGGCGAGGGCTGGGATGTGCATGCGCTGGTCGCCGGGCGGCGGCTCGTGCTCGGCGGCGTCGAGATCGCGCACAGCCACGGTCTGCTAGGCCATTCGGACGCCGACGCGCTGTGCCATGCCATCACCGATGCGCTCTTTGGCGCCGCCGCTCTGGGCGATATCGGCAAGCACTTCCCCGATACCGATCCGCAGTTCAAGGGCGCCGATTCGCTCGCCCTGCTGGCCGACGCGGCGCGCCGGGTGCGCGGCGCGGGCTGGGAGATCGGCAATGTAGACAGCACCGTCGTCGCGCAGGCGCCCAAACTCGCCCCGTATATCCTGGCCATGCGCCAGCGGGTGGCGCAGGCGCTCGTCGTACAGCTCGATCAGGTCAGCGTCAAGGCCAAGACTGCCGAAGGCATGGGCCCGGTCGGCCGCCTCGAAGCGATCGAGGCGCGCGCGGTTTGCTTGCTCATGCGATCGGCGTAGTTCCCCATATTTGTCCCTCTCCCGCTGGGAGAGGGTACCGGAGAGTGAGAGTAAAACAGGCGAGAGTGAGGACCGAGTGGAACTCACTCACCGCCACTCGTATTTCGCATTCACCGCCAGCAGCCAGCTGCGGCGCAGCGCGGGTTCGAAGAAGCGGTTGTTGCCTTCGTTGACGATGACCGAGCCGGCGTAGTAGCGGTCGGTCGCGTTGTCCAGTCGCACCAGTTCGCTGAGCTGCCAGCCACCGAGATGCTGGCGCAGCCCGGCTCGCAGGTTGAGCACCGTGCTTGCCGCCGCAGCGTCGCTGTTCAGGTCGTTGACGTACAGCTTGCCGGTGTGGACGACCTCGAGCGCGGCGTTGAAGCCGGACCAGGCGCCAACCGGCGACCAGGCGAGTTCGCCGAATACGTTGCGCTCGGGCGTCCCGGGCAGCTGGTTGCCCGCCGGTACGGTGACCGCGGTCGCGCCGGTGCCGGTGACGAAGCCTTCGTCGAAGCGCGCGCGCAGGAAGGTCGCGCTCAGCGTGCTGCGCAGGTCGGGGCCGAAGTTCGCGACATGCGATAGCTCGAGCCCGCGACGCGAGGTACGGCCGGCATTCTTGAAGGTGGACCGGCCACCGCTGTTGGTATCGACGACGATCTCGTCTCGGGTCGAGATATCGAAGATCGCCACGTCCAGACGCTGGCTCGCGCCGAGCCGCCACTTGGCGCCGAGTTCGGCATGCCGGCTCTTGGATGCATTGAGGTCGGTATTCAGGCCGGTGCGATTGCCGCTGCGGTACGACAACTCGTTGAAGGTCGGCGTCTCGAAGCCGCGGCCGACGTTGGCGTAGAGATTGAGGTCGGGATGCGGCTTCCACGAGATGCCGAGCACCGGATTGGTCGCGCTGTAGTTTCGCGCGCCACTGTCGTCCGGATTGCCCGGGACGATGAAGCGGTCCAGCGATTCGAATTCGACCCGGCTGCTGCGCAGCCCACCGGTGATGGCCCACGCCGGCCCGAGGTCCATTCCCGCCTGTGCATAGACATCGCGCGTTTGCACATGGTTGAGCTCGTCGCGCTTGAGCGCACCGCGCACGCCCAGGTTGTTGAGATAGCCCTGCCGGTCCTCGCGAAGGCGGTCGAGCTCGATGCCGGCATTCAGGCGCACAGCGCGGCCCTCGCCGAGATCGATGCGGTGCGCGATGGCGAGTGCGCCCCCGCCGTAGACGCGTTCGAAT
Organism: Burkholderiaceae bacterium; assembly: GCA_039920165.1. Classification (GTDB taxonomy): domain Bacteria; phylum Pseudomonadota; class Gammaproteobacteria; order Burkholderiales; family Burkholderiaceae_C; genus JBDSEG01. Next base: position 2,493 of record JBDSEG010000091.1, on the reverse strand, counting down.
TCGACAATCCCGCCGCTCGCCGTGGCGGCGGTCTGTGCAGGCGAGGGCGGGCGCGGGATCGACAGCGCATTTGCCAGATCGCGCCCGCCGGCATACAGGCGCGCGGTGAGCGAGGTTGTCTCGGCCAGGCGCTGCTCGACGACCATGCCGACCTGCTGCTGGCGCACGGTCTTGCGCGGATCCTGCGCGAGTGCGGCCACATAGGCGGCATTACCCGGCGTGCCGTTGCGAAACTGATCGGCCGTCAAACCGAGCGGGTCGAGCGAAACCGGCTGGTCGAGTGCATTGAGCAGCAGCGTCACGTGCGTATCGCGGGTGAGATCGGACTGCCAGCGCGCGTTCAGCTGGCCGCGGTCGGCCTCGCTGTGGTCGCGCGCGCCATCGGTGTGGAATTTCGAGATATCGAGCGTGAGACCGTAGCCCGGCGTGCTGGTGCTGAATTTGGCGCCCGCCTTCCAGCCGCCGAAACGCATCGCCGCGGCGCTGAGCGTGGTGGTGGGAACCGATGCATCGGCCTCGGTGAAGACCTGCACCACACCGCCGGCGGCGTTGCCGTACAGCTGCGCCAGCGGCCCGCGCAGGACCTCGATCCGGCCCGCCGAACTCAGCGCGATATTCGACGCCTGGCCCTGGCCGTCGGGCATGCTGGCCGGGATGCCGTCGACGATCAGGCGCACGCCGCGGATGCCGAAGGTCGAGCGCGCGCCGAAGCCGCGGATCGACAGCTGCAGGTCCTGCGAATAGTTCTGCCGGTTCAGCACCGAGATGCCCGGCACGCGGTTCAGCGCCTCGGACAGGTTGACCTGTGGCCCGGCGCTTTCGATCGTCTCGCGCGTCACCGCGCTGACCGCGGCCGGCGCATCGAAGCTCGACTGGACCGAGCGCTCCACGCTCACCACGACGGGATCGAGTTGAACCGGGGCGGGTGCTTGGGCCTGCGCGTGCAGGGCGGTAACGGCGGCGAGCGCCAACGGCGCGAGTCGGAAATGCATGTGATGGCTCGGGAGAAGGGTTGACGGAAACGGTTGTCGGCGACGCTGCCTTCACTGGGCCGGCTTGACCTCGATCTGCAATGACGAGTACCAGGCCGCGAGATCGGCGATCTCGGCGTCGGTCAGCGGCTTGGCGATGAGGCTCATGATTTCGTGGCTGCGCTTGCCGCTGCGGTAGGCCTTCAACTGCTCGACAAGGTATTGCTCGGGCTGCGCCGCAAGGTGCGGCGTGTTGGGCATGGCAGCCTGGCCGAGGGGACCGTGGCAGGTGGCGCACAGCGCGGCTTTTTGTCGGCCTTCCGGTGCTCCCGCCTGGGCCGCCGGCGCGCCGGCGGCCAGCACGACGACCGTGACGGCAAGAGGTGTGGACAGAAAGTACATCGGATCGTCGACCTGAAGATGAAAGAAAAAACGGGCCGGACGGACCGGCCCGTTCGATAAGCGCGCCGGCCGGCGCGCATCGCCTCAACTCATTTCGCGTCGCCCACGTAGCTCACGCGGTAAAGCGCGCCGGCGAAGTCGTCGCTGATCAGCATCGAGCCGTCCTTCATCATCGCCACGTCGACCGGCCGACCGCGGTACAGGCCGGTGTCGGCGTCAAGCCAGCCTTCGGCGAAGACCTCGGTCTTGTCGGCCGTGCCGTCCGACTTGAGGCTCGTGAACATGATGCGCGCGCCGATCGGCTTGGTCCGGTTCCACGAGCCGTGCTGCGCCGAGAACAGGCCGCCTTGGTATTTGGCCGGAAACTTGTTGCCGGTATAAAACGCCAGGCCGAGGTCGGCCGAGTGCGAATCGGTGTAGACCTGCGGGTCGGTGATGTTGGCCGGCAGCGGATCCTTGTCGTAGCCTTCGTCGGTTATCCGCGTCTTGCCCTGCTTCCACGGGTAGCCGAAGAACTGGCCGGCCTTGGTCGCCCGGTTGATCTCGCCGGACGGGATATCGTCACCCATGCCGTCGGTCTGGTTGTCGGTAAACCAGAGCGTCTTGTCCTTCGGGTTGAACTCGAGGCCGACCGAATTGCGGATGCCGGTCGCATAGACCTCGCGCTTGCTGCCGTCGGAAGCGTCCATGCGAACGATGCCGCCGATGCCGACTTTCGTGAACAGGGCAAGCTTGTTGCGCGGCGGCACGTTGAACGGCTGGCCGAGTGTGATGTACAGCAGACCATCCGGGCCGACGCGGCAGGTGCGCGCGTGGTGGTTGTACGACTCCTCTTCGACCGGGATCAACTTGCCCTGGGGCACCACCTCGCCCACCGCAACATCGCCACCTTCATAGAAGAACTCGGCGGCCGGGAAGGTGAGCACGCGGTTGTGTTCGACCACGACCAGGAAGCCGTCCTTGGTCCAGCAAACGCCGTTGGGCACGTGGAATTTGGCGCTCGGCGCGAACGGCTTGACCTCGGTCGCGACGTCGCCGCTGTTGCGGTTGGTCACCGCCCAGACGGTATTCTTGCGGGTGCCGACGAAGAGCATGTTGGTGCTCGGCGCGACCGCCATGT
>JBDSEG010000090.1:0-7139 GCA_039920165.1 Burkholderiaceae bacterium | reverse complement strand
AGCCTACCGCTCGGCGCGCGACGGCGTGCGGGTCGGCCTGCCGCTGGTGTTCTGACGCATGGTGCCCCCGAGCTCACTGCGTTCGCAGCCCCCCGAGGGGGCGCAGGCCTCCCTTGGGGCGGCCCGGCGGAAGGACTGATGGTCGAGATCCATCCCTCGGCCATCGTCGACCCCGGCGCGCGGCTCGGCGACGGTACCCGCGTCTGGCATTTCGCCCACATCTGCACGGGGGCGCGGATCGGCGCGCGCTGCTCGCTCGGCCAGGGCGTCTTCGTCGGCAACGATGTGACGATCGGCGACAACGTCAAGGTGCAGAACCACGTCTCGGTGTACGACGCGGTGACGCTGGAAGACGATGTGTTCTGCGGTCCGAGCATGGTCTTCACCAACGTCCACAACCCGCGCTCGGCGGTGCTGCGCAAGCATGAATATCGGCGCACGCTGGTGCGGCGCGGCGCGACGCTCGGCGCCAACTGCACCATCGTGTGCGGCGTGACGATCGGCCGCCATGCCTTTGTCGGCGCGGGCGCGGTCGTCAGCCGCGACGTCGCCGATTTCGCCCTCGTCGTCGGCGTTCCGGCGCGCCACATCGGCTGGATGAGCCGGCACGGCGAGCGGCTCGATCTGCCGCCGCGCGGCCAGGGCGAAGCGGCGTGCCCGGCGACCGGCGAGCGCTACGAGCTGTCGGGCGACGCGCTGACCCTGCGCGAGTGACGCCGCCCGCCAACGTGCCGATGGCCCTTCCGTTCACCGACCTGAAGGCGCAGTACGCCGCGCTCAAGCCTGCGATCGACGCGCGCATCCAGCGCGTGCTCGACCACGGCCAGTACATCATGGGCCCCGAGGTCGCCGAGCTCGAAGCGGCGCTCGCTTCGCGCACCGGGGCGGCGCACTGCATCACGGTGGCGAGCGGAACCGAGGCGCTGCAGATTGCGCTGATGGCGCTCGACCTGCGCCACGGCGACGAGGTGATCACGACGCCGTTCACATTTGCCGCGACGGCCGAGGCCATCGTGCTGCTGGGCGCGGTGCCGGTCTTCGTCGATATCGAGCCCGATACCTGCAACCTCGATGCGACGCTGATCCAGGCTGCCATCACGCCGCGCACGCGCGCCATATTGCCGGTCAGCCTGTACGGGCAGTGCGCCGATATGGACGCCATCGACACCATCGCGCAGCAGCACGGCCTGGCGGTGATCGAAGATGCTGCGCAAAGCTTCGGCGCGAGCTACAAGGGCCGCGCGAGCGGGGCGCTGTCGACCTTCGGCTGCACCAGCTTCTTCCCGAGCAAGCCGCTCGGCTGCTATGGCGACGGCGGCGCGATCTTCACACCCGACGCATCGCTCGCGCAGGCCTGCCGCGAGATCCGCGTGCACGGACAGAGCACGCGTTATGTGCACAGCCGGGTGGGTGTCGGCGGGCGAATGGATACGCTGCAGTGCGCGATCGTGCTCGCCAAGCTGGAGCGTTTCGATCACGAATTGCAACGCCGGCGCGAACTCGGCGCGCGCTACCACGCGCTGCTCGCCGACAGCGGCGCACAGTTGCTTCGGGTGCGTGCCGATCGCGACTGCGTGTGGGGGCAGTACACCGTCCTGCTCGACGAGCGCGACCTGGTACAGAAGGCGCTGCACGTGGCCGGGGTCCCGACCGCCGTCCACTATCCGCGCCCCCTGCACCACCAGCCCGCGTATGCGTATCTGGCCGCGCCCGGCGCTTGCCCCAACAGCACGCGTGCCGCGCAGCGCGTGCTGAGCCTGCCGATGAGCGCCGACCTGACCGAGGCGCAGCAGGACGCGGTGGTTGCGTCACTGCGCGCCGCCTTGCGCGCGGCCATGGCGGCATGAGCGCGCGGTGCTGAAGGCCACGCTCACGCTGCTGGCCGGCGGCGTCCTCGCGCAGGCGCTGCCGCTCGCGCTCGGGCCGTGGCTGACGCGGCTGTATACGCCGGCGCAGTTCGGCCAGTACGCGGTCTTCGCGGCGCTTGCCGCCAATATCGCCGTGGTCGCCTGCGCGCGCTACGACTATGCGTTGCCGCTCACGCGCGACGCGGCCGAGGCGCGCGCCCTGATGGCGCTGTGCCTGCGCGTGCTGCTCGGCGTCGGCACCGCGACGCTGGTGCTGTCGGCAGTGCTCGGTGCGAGTGGTCTGCTGGTCGACTGGGCCTGGCTTGCGCCGGCGGTGCTCGCGGCCGGCGCGGTGCAGTGGCTGAGTCTGTGGGCGGCACGCGCCGAGCGCTTCGCGGCGCTCGCAGCGAGCCGGGTCACGCAGCATGGCGGCGGCGCACTCGCGCAGGTGGCGGCCGGGGTGGCATCGTCGTCGTCAGGCAGCGCCGGTTTGGTGGCCGGCCCGGTGCTGGGCGCAATGGCGGCCCTCGCCTGGCTGCGCCAGCCGGCCCCGGCCGGCGGCTGGCGCGGGCTGGGGTCGGTGCCGCGTGCCGAGTGGCTGGCCGCTGCGCGCCGGCATCGCCAGTTCCCCCTGCTCAATACGCCGCACGCCTTTACCGGCGCGCTGCAGGACACGCTGGCGGTCGCCCTCATCGTCGCCTGGAGCGGAGAGCCAGCCGCCGGTTTCTGGGGCCTTGCGCTGCGCTATCTGAAAGCACCGGCGACGCTCGTCGGCGGGGCGGTTTCGCAGGCGCTGTACCCGCGCCTCGCACGCGCCGGTGCGGACGAGGCGCGCACCGCGGTGCGCCAGGTCATGAGCCTGCTGGCCGGCTTCGCGCTGCCGCTGGTCGCGCTGCTGGTGCTCTTCGGCCCCGAGCTCTTCGCGCGCCTGTTCGGCGAGCCCTGGCGCGAGGCCGGCGAACTGGCGCGCGCCCTGGCCCCCTACATCGGACTGCATTTCATCGCCTCACCACTCGCGGTGGTGACGCTCGCGTGGGCGGCGCAGGGCTGGGCGCTGCGCCTCGCGCTGGTCGGCCATGCGCTCTTCATCGCATCGCTGGCGATCGGGCTGCACCTCGGCGGCTTGCGGGGTGCGGCGTGGGCGGTCTCGATCGCGATGGCACCCTATTTCGGCTGGTATTTTCTGAGCCTCGCGACCTGGAAGAAGGTGCCTCATGCCGCAGCAGCCTGAACCGCCCGCGACAAGAACGATCTGGCGCGCCAGGCTGAACCGCGTGCGCCGGCGCCTGTGGCACGCGCTTTTCTTTCGCATCGTCTTCGGCGAGCGCGGCGCCGACGGCCGCGCCCTTGCCTATACGCGCATCTCGCCGTCGACCTGCATCGAGCACGAGGAAAGTCTGACGCTCGGCGACGACATGTTCATCGGCCACTTCAACGTCATCGAGGCGCGCGGCGGCGTGCGTATCGACGCCGGCGTGCAGATCACCAGTTTCGTCAGCATCGTCAGCCACAGCTCGCACCGCAGCCTGCGGCTGATGGGGCATGCGTACAGCACCTCGGGCGACGAGACCGACCGGCCCGGCTTCATCGACGGCCCGGTGCACATCGGTGCGTTCTGCTTCATCGGGCCGCACAGCACGATCGAGGCGAGTACCCGCTTGGGCAAGGGCTGCCTAGTGCTGTCGCACAGCCGCGTGCGCGGCGATTTCGCGGACTTCTCGATCATCGGCGGAAGCCCGGCGGTGTGGCTCGGCGATACGCGCGACCGCGACGCGCGACTGCTGTCGCAGCACCCGCGCTGGCGCTCGCACTACGACGCCTGGGCCGGCGCCGATGCGCTCGACCGCTAGACCCGCATGCGCATCGCGCTGATCGGCGACGCCGAAAGCCCGCACCTGCTGAAGTGGGGCCGCGCGCTGGCGGCAATGCCGCAGATCGAACTCTGGGTCGCCTCGAGCCGCGGCTTTCTGGCGGGCTGGGACGGCGTGGTCGATCCGAGCCGGCGCCTGGCACTCGGTTCGAAGCCTCGCGCCGCCGGCGGCAACTTCGGCGTGCTACGCAGCCTGCCACGGCTCACGCGCTGGCTGGCGCGGGTCGACGCCGATTGGCTGCTTGCGCACTACCTGACCTCGCACGGCACGCTCGCCTGGCTCGCGAAGCGGATCTCGCGGCTGCGCGGGCGGCTCGTCGTCTCGGCCTGGGGCAGCGACATCCTGATCTCACCCGATCGGTCGAACGCCTACCGCTGGCTGACGCGGCACGTGCTGCGCGCCTGCGTGCTCGCCACCAGCGACTCGGCCCACATGGCACAACGCATGCGCGCACTCGGCGCCGGCGAGGTGATGGTGTTCCCGTTCGGCCTGGAGGCAATGCCGCCCTTGCCGTCGAACAAGCAGCCCTGGCTTCTCTATGCGAACCGCGCGCTCGAGCCGAACTACCGGCCGGACCGCGTGCTCGCCTGCTTCGCGGCCATCGCCGGCCAGCAGCCGGCCGCGCGGCTGGTCGTCGCCCATACCGGCTCGCTCGGCGCCGCGCTGCCCGCTGCGGCGCGTGCGCTTGGCCTGCGCGTGGGCACGCTGGCGGCAGGCGATCAGGTCGAATTCACCGGCTGTCTCGACGCCGCCGCGCAGGCCGTTTGCTACGCGAATGCGCAGTGGTACGTGAGCCTGCCCGACAGCGACTCGGTCGCGGTTTCGGTGCTCGAGGCGATGGCGCACGGCTGCATCCCGCTGCTGTCGGACCTGCCGGCCAACCGCGAGCTGCTGCGCGACGGGGAGAACGGCGTCATCGTCGGTGCGGCGACCGATGTCGGCGTGCTGCAAATGTTGCTCGACGATGCCCCCGGCATCGCCGCCGCCAACCGGCGCTGGGTCGCCGAGCACGCGCTCTTCGCGCCGGCGCTCGAGCGCTTCGTTGGCCGGCTGACCGAGCTGGCGCCGCGCGAATGAAGCTGCTGCTCGTCAACCACTATGCCGGATCGAGCCGGCACGGCATGGAGTTCCGTCCCTACTACCTCGCGCGCGAGTGGGTGCGCGCGGGGCACGCCGTGCAAATCGTCGCGGCCTCGTACTCGCACGTGCGCACCAGCCAGCCCGAACTGCGCGGCGCAAAGCACCTCGACGAAACGATGGACGGCATCGCGTACCGCTGGTATGCGACGCCGCGCTATGCGGGCAACGGACTCGGCCGGGTGCGCAACATCGCGGCGTTTCTGGCGGCGCTGTGGCGCGATACGCCGCGCCTCGTGCGCGAGTTCGCACCCGACGTGGTGATTGCGTCCAGCACGTATCCGATGGACATCTGGGTCGCGCGGCGGATCGCGCGGCGCGCCAAGGCGAAGCTCGTGCACGAGATCCACGATCTGTGGCCGGCCTCGCCGATTGAACTCGCCGGCATGTCGCCGAGGCATCCTTTCATCCGCCTGTGCCAGCGCGCCGAAGATGCAGCCTGCCGCGATGCCGACGTGGTGGTATCGATGCTGCCCAAGGTCGCCGAGCACCTGGCGGCGCACGGCCTCGATCTGCGCAAGCTGCACATCGTTCCGAACGGCATTGCGGTCGACGAATGGAGCGGCACGCCGCCCGCGCTGGCACCCGCGCTCGCCGATCATCTCGATGCGTTGCACCGCGCCGGCCGCTGCGTCGTCGGCTATGCCGGCTCGCACGGGTTGCCGAATGCGCTCGACGTGTTGCTCGACGCCGCGGCGCTGCTTCGGAGTACGCCGATCGCGTTCGTCCTCGTCGGCGACGGCCACGAGAAGGCGCGCCTCGCGCAGCGCGTGCGCGACGAAGCGCTCGTCGATGTTTCGTTGTTCGACCCGATCGCGAAGGCACAGATCCCGGACCTGCTCGCGCGCTTCGATATCGCCTATATCGGCTGGCAGCAGGTGTCGATCTACCGCTTCGGCATCGCTCCCAACAAGCTGGTGGACTACATGATGGCCGCCCGCGCGGTGCTGCACTCGGTCGAGGCCGGCAACGATCCGGTCGGCGAAGCCGGCTGCGGGTTGACCGTCGCGCCGGAATCGGCCATGGCGGTCGTGCAGGGACTGCGCCGGCTCGCCGCGCTGACCCCCGAAGAGCGCGCCGCCCTCGGCGAACGCGGCCGGCGTTTCGTGCTCGCGCACCACACCTATACGGTGCTGGCGCAGCGCTTCATCGAGGCGGTCTCGTGAGCGGGGGTGACGAACCCGGCGACGAGCCGGAAGCGGTGGCGCAGCGCTATGCACGTCGCACCGGCGACGATCGCTACAGCATGCAACGGCCCGATGTCTGGCATACCGTTCAGGAGCGCCAGCGCGCGATGTTGTCGCTGTTTGCTCGCCACGGCATGCGCGATCTGTCGGCCCTCAAACTGCTCGAGGTGGGCTGCGGCGCCGGCGGCAATCTGCTCGAGCTGTTGCGCCTGGGCTTCGCGCCGCAGCACCTGACCGGCGTCGAATTGCTGGCGCCGCGCTGCGCGCAAGCTCGCGCCGTCCTGCCGGCCGGCGTGGCGCTCGTCGAAGGTGACGCGGTACGGCTCACGCTGCCGGCGCAATCACAGGACATCGTCCTCGTGGCAACGGTGTTCTCGTCGCTGCTCGACGACGCCTTCCAGAACGCGCTCGCCGACGCGATGTGGCGCTGGGTGCGGCCCGGTGGCGGGGTACTGTGGTACGACCTTGCATTCGACAACCCTCGCAACGCCGACGTTCGCGGCATGCCCCTGGCGCGCGTGCGCGCGCTTTTTCCGCACGCCGGAATCGACGCGCGCCGCGTCACGCTCGCGCCGCCGCTGGCGCGCGTGGCAACGCGGCTGAACCCGACGCTGTACACGGTGCTCAACGTCGTGCCGTGGCTGCGCACGCACCGGCTGGCGTGGCTCGGCAAGGCGACGTGAGCCGGCCCGGCGAAGCCGGGCTTGCGCACTATGCCGGCGTGTCTACAATTCGCAGTCGCACCACTGCATCAATGCATCGCTGAATCATCCGAACAGGATCTGCCCCATGCGCACCACCCTCGACATCGACGACGACCTGCTCGCTGCGGCCAAGGAAATGGCACGGCGCGAAGGCGCCACCGCCGGCCGTGTGGTGTCGCGGCTGCTGCGCGAGTCGCTGACCGGCGCCGGGTCGGTGGCCCGGTCGGCACGCAGCGGGCGCAGTCCCGCGGTGGCCGGGTTCCGGCCGTTCCCGGCCAAGCCCGGGGTGGTCACGACCGACGAACAGGTGAATGCGCTCAGGGATTCGGAAGGAATCTGAGTGCGCGCTCTGCTGGATGTGAACGTGCTGATCGCATTGCTCGACGGGGGGCA
>JBDSEG010000089.1:0-22434 GCA_039920165.1 Burkholderiaceae bacterium | reverse complement strand
CGAACCTGCGACTTCCACCGTGTGAAGGTGGCACTCTACCGCTGAGTTAACCGCCCGAGGGGCGTGCGCCTGAGGTTGCAACTCTGGCTGCGACGGCCGGGGTCGCGGGCAGGCCGCGAACGGCGCGGATTATGCCAGATGGCTCCAGACGAGCGTGCCGCCGCTCGCCTTGGCGACTGCCGCCAGCACCTCGCAATGTGCCTCGATTTCGAGCGCATCCGCCTCGATCACGACCAGGTCCAGGCTGGTGAGGTCGATCCGCAGCGCGTGCAGCGCGCCGGCATCGTGATCGCCGAGTTCGATCACGAGCGATTCCTGCCCGCGCGTCATGCGGATATAGACCTCTGCCAGCAAGCCCGCGTCGAGCAGCGCGCCGTGCAGATTGCGCGTCGAGTTGTCGACCTCGAGCCGCTTGCAAAGAGCGTCGAGCGAATTCGATTTGCCGGGGAACATCTCGCGCGCGAGCATCAGGCTGTCGCTCACCCGGGCGATGTGCACGTGCAACAAAGGACGCGCCAACCGGCGCAGCTCCTCGTTCAGAAAGCCAACGTCGAAGCCCGCGTTGTGAATCACGACCTCGGCACCCGCAAGGTATTCGAGCAGCTGATCGGCGATGGATTCAAACAGGGGCTTGTCGGCGAGGAACTCCGACGTGAGGCCATGCACCTTCAGCGCATCGTCGTGGCTGGCCCGCTGCGGGTTGAGATAGAAATGCAGGTCGTTGCCGGTGCGCCGGCGGTTCACGAGTTCGACGCAGCCAATCTCGAGAATGCGGTCGCCCGACTCGGGGCTCAGCCCCGTCGTCTCGGTATCGAGAAAGATCTGGCGCATGGGCGTGTACGCTTCAGAGGGTCGCCACGCGCTCGCCGGAATGCCGCGATTCCCAGGCCCAGATCGCGATCCCGGCCAGCACCATTGGCAGCGAGAGCCACTGTCCCATGCTCATGTTGAGCGCGAGAAGGCCGAGAAAATTGTCGGGCTCGCGGAAATATTCGGCCACGAAGCGCAGCAAGCCATAGCCGATCAGGAACATGCCCGAGACCTGGCCGAGGCGGCGCGGCTTACGCGCATAAATCCATAGCACGATGAACAGCAGCACGCCTTCGAGTGCGAACTGGTAGAGCGGCGATGGATGGCGCGGCACGTTGTCGCCCGCCTGCGGAAAGATCATGGCCCACGGCAGGCTCGGGTCGGCGGCGCGGCCCCACAACTCGCCGTTGATGAAATTGCCGACCCGCCCCGAAGCGAGTCCGAGCGGCACGCACGGCGCGATCAGATCGGTCACATCGAAGAAGCGCCGCCCGCGCAGATGGGCGAACAGCGCAACGGCGAACAGTACCCCCAGAAGCCCGCCGTGGAACGACATGCCGCCCTTCCAGACCGCGAATATTTCGAGCGGGTGCGACGCGTAGTGATTGAGCTTGTAGAACAGCACATAACCGAGCCGCCCGCCGATCACGACCCCCAGCACGCCGAAGAAGAGCAGGTCCTCGATATCGCGCCGGGTCCAGCCGCGCGCGGCGAATTGCGGCAGCGCGACGCGGCGTGACGCGAGCCACAGAAACAGTCCGAAAGCGACCAGGTAAGTGATGCCGTACCAGTGGATCGCGACCGGTCCGAGCTGCAACGCGACCGGGCTGAATTGAGGATGAACAAGCATCCGCTGATGATACGGGGGCCTCGACCCGACCCCAGCATGGGCCCGCTATAGTGGTCCGCCCGCGCCTCTAGCGCCTTTGCACGACACCGCCATGAGCTCGAACCGCCGATCGAAAAATATCACCGAAGGCGTCGCGCGCGCGCCGAACCGCTCGATGTATTACGCGCTCGGCTACGAAGAGGCCGACTTCAAGAAACCGATGATTGGCGTCGCGAACGGGCACTCGACGATCACGCCGTGCAACTCGGGCTTGCAGAAGCTCGCCGACGCGGCGGTGGCGGGCATCGAGGCCGCGGGCGGCAACGCCCAAGTCTTCGGCACGCCGACTATCAGTGACGGCATGGCGATGGGCACGGAGGGCATGAAATACAGCCTCGTCTCGCGCGAGGTGATCGCAGACTGTATTGAAACCTGCGTCGGCGGCCAGTGGATGGACGGCGTGCTCGTCGTCGGCGGCTGCGACAAGAATATGCCGGGCGGCATGATGGGCATCGTGCGCGCCAACGTGCCGGCCATATACGTCTACGGCGGCACCATCCTGCCGGGCCGCTACAAGGGCGAGGACCTGAATATCGTCAGCGTCTTCGAGGCCGTCGGGCAGTTCAGCGCCGGCAACATGAGTCAGGAAGATTTCGACCAGATCGAACGCCGCGCGATCCCCGGCAGCGGCTCGTGCGGCGGCATGTATACGGCCAATACCATGAGCTCGTCGTTCGAGGCACTGGGTATGAGCCTGCCCTACTCGAGCACCATGGCCAACCCGCACGACGAGATCTCAGGTGCGGCGAGCGAGGCGGCTCGCGTGCTCGTCGAGGCGGTCAAGAACGATCTGAAACCGCGCGACATCGTGACCCGCCAATCGATCGAGAACGCCGTCTCGCTGATCATGGCGACCGGCGGCTCGACCAACGCGGTGCTGCACTACCTCGCCATCGCGCACGCGGCAGAGGTCGAGTGGACGATCGACGATTTCGAGCGCGTGCGCCAGAAAGTGCCGGTGCTGTGCGACCTGAAACCCTCGGGGCGCTATCTGGCGGTCGACCTGCACCGCGCTGGCGGCATACCGCAGGTGCTCAAGCTGCTGCTTAACGCCGGCTTGCTGCACGGTGACTGCATGACGATTACCGGCAAGACGTTGGCTGAAAACCTCGCCGATGTGCCCGATGCGCCGCGCGCCGACCAGGACGTGATTCGTCCCATTGCCAAGCCGATCTACGCGCAAGGGCACCTCGCGATCCTGAAGGGCAACCTGTGCCCCGAGGGCTGCGTCGCCAAGATCACCGGCCTCAAGAACCCGGTTATCACCGGCCCGGCTCGCGTGTTCGACGACGAGCAGTCGGCGCTCGCCGCCATCATGGCCAAGAAGATCGTCGCCGGCGACGTGATGGTGCTGCGCTATCTCGGACCCAAGGGCGCGCCGGGCATGCCGGAAATGCTGGCGCCGACCGGAGCGCTGATCGGGCAGGGCCTCGGCGAATCGGTCGGCCTCGTCACCGACGGGCGCTTTTCTGGCGGCACCTGGGGCATGGGCGTCGGCCATGTCGCGCCTGAGGCGTATGCCGGCGGCACGATCGCGCTCGTCCACGAAGGCGACTCGATCACGATCGACGCCCACACGCTGGCGCTGAACCTGAATGTGCCGGACGCCGAACTGGCGCGTCGGCGCGCCGCGTGGACGGCGCCGAAGCCGCGCTACACCCGCGGCGTGCTCGCCAAATTCGCGCGCAATGCGTCGAGCGCGAGTTCGGGCGCGGTGCTCGACAAATTCGACTGAACCCGGCGCGCCCGGCGACGCCGCCCGCTCATTTTTTCTTGCGCCGCCGGGTATCGAGGCCGAGCGCCTGCAGATTGTTCTGGCGGCGCGCGAGGCGCTTGTCTTCCATCTTCGCCATTTCGCGCCGCTTGTTCATGCCAGTCACATCGGCAATGACCCACCAGATGGCGGCGAGACCGAAAGGAACGCAAAATTTCCACAGGTCGCCGGTCAGGTTCCAGTTCCAACTGCCCATCGGGCCGATGCCGAGCAGGTTGGCCACGATGATCAGGACGCCGAGAATGACCAGGTACATGGCTTCGCCTCAATGATTTGGAACGGCACGCAGCCCGGCCACGCCGGCCCGCCGCGTTCCGCCCAATGTAGCGAATCGGCCGCGCTCCCGCGCACCGAAGAAGCAGCGAAACGCGACGCTGTTCGCGCCGCCTGCGCATCTCCACCCGGGGCGGCTAACGCGCCTGCGCCAGCACGTCGCGAACGGCCGGATCGATCGCGAACGCCGCGCCGTGGCGCTGCGCGAGCGCATCGGCATTCGCCTCGAAGCGGGCCAACCCTTCCGATGCGACGTAGCGGATCGCGCCGCCGGTCCAGGCCGGAAATCCGATGCCGAGGATGGAGCCGATATTGGCTTCGTGTGCGCTGCGCAACACGCCGTCGGCGAGGCAGCGTGCCGTCTCGATCGACTGCCGATAGAGCAGGCGCTGGCCGAGCGCCGGCAGGTCGGGATGCGGTCCGGCCGATTCGAACTGCCGCAGTCCCGGCCACAACCGCTTGCCCTCGCCCTGCGGGTAGTCGTAGAAGCCACCCCCGGCGGCGCGACCCGACCGGCCCAATTCCTTGACCATGCGCTCGACGAAGCGCTGGCCCGCGCTGGATTCGAACAGTTCGCCGGTCGCTCGAAGGTCGGCCCGCGTCTGCTCCATGACCTGCACCGACAGCGCGAGCGAGGTTTCGTCGAGTACGGCGAGCGGGCCGACCGGCATGCCGACAGCGAGCGCCGCATGTTCGACGAGCGGTGCCGGGATGCCCTCGGCGATCATCGCCGCACCTTCCATGACGAAGGTGCCGAAGACGCGGCTCGTGAAGAAGCCGCGCGAATCGTTGACGACGATCGGTACCTTGCCGAGCAGTTGCACATAGTCGAAGGCACGCGCGACCGTGCGCTCGTCGGTCGCTGCGCCGCGGATGATCTCGACCAGCTTCATCTTGTGGACGGGCGAAAAAAAATGCAGCCCGATGAAGCGCTCGGGCTGTCGGCTCGCGCGCGCCAGTCCGGTGATCGGCAGCGTGCTCGTATTCGACGCGAGGATGCCGTCTTCGGCGAGGCGAGGTTCGGCCTCGCTTGTGACGGCGGCCTTCAGTTCGCGCTGCTCGAAGACCGCTTCGATGATGAGATCGCAGCCTTGCAGGTCGGCCGCATCTGCGGTCGGCGTGACGAGGCCAAGCAGCCGCGCCTGCGCCGCGTCGTCCATCCGCCCTGCAATTACTGCCGACGCGGTGATGCGGCGCACGGCGTCGAGTCCGGCACGGGCCCTGTCGAGGCTCGCGTCCTTCAGCACGCAGGCGATGCCGCGCGACGCATTCGCATGCGCGATGCCCGCGCCCATCATCCCGGCGCCGAGTACTCCGACGCGGGCCGGCTTCCACCTCGCGTGGCCGGCCGGGCGCGACTTGCCCGAGCGGATCGCCGCCATGTCGAAGAAGAACGCGCCGATCATGTTTTTTGCATTGCGCCCGACCATCACCTGCGCGAGCTTGCGGCTCTCGATCCGCGTCGCGGTGTCGTAGTCGACGAGCGAGCCTTCGACCATCGCCTCCAAGATCGCCTGGACGGCCGGATACAACCCGCGCGTCTTCTTCGCGAGGATGGCCGGGATGACACTGAGAGAGGCCGCGATCTTCGGCGTCGCGGCCGTTCCGCCGGGCATCTTGTAGTCCTTGGGGTCCCACGGCTGGACGGCGTCCGGGTTGGCAGCGATCCACGCGAGGGCCTGTTCGCGCAGGCTTTCGGCATTGGCGCCGAGGCCCTGCACGAGCCCGAGGTCGAGTGCTTAGCGCGGGCCGAACAGCCGGCCTTCGATGAGGTAAGGCTGGGCCGCCATCAGCCCGAGCAGGCGCACCGTCTTCGTGATCCCGGTCGCGCCCGGGATGAGTCCGAGCGTCACCTCGGGCGTGCCGAACTGGATCTTGCGGTCGTCCTGAGCGAAGCGCGCATGGGCGGCGAGCGCAAGCTCCCAGCCGCCGCCGAGCGCGCTGCCGTCGAGCAACGCCACGACCGGCCGGCCGAATGTCTCCAGGCGGCGAAACAACTTCTTCGCCGCCTCGATATCGTGGAAGGCGGGGCCGGCATCCTCGGGTTTGAGCTCGAGCACGCCCTTCAACTCGGCGCCCGCGAAGAACGTTGTCTTCGCCGAAGCGAGCAGCACGCCGCGAATGCGCGCCTTCTCGGCGACGAGCCGGTCGACTGCCGTGCCGAGGTCGGCCTTCCACTGCGGCGTCATCGTATTGACAGCGGCGCCGGGCTCGTCGAAGGTCAGCGTCGCGATGCCGTCGGCAGCGAGCTCGTAGCGGATGGACAGCATCGTGTCCATTGCACTGCTCATACGCGCTCCACGATCGTCGCGATTCCCATGCCGCCGCCGACGCATAGCGTGACGAGACCGCGCTTGAGGTTGCGCCGTTCGAGCTCGTCGAGCAGCGTGCCGACGAGCATCGCACCGGTCGCGCCGAGCGGGTGGCCCATGGCGATCGCGCCGCCGTTCACGTTGACCTGCTCGTGGTCGACGCCCATCTCGCGCATGAAGCGCATCGGGACGGCGGCGAACGCTTCGTTGACTTCGAACAGGTCGATATCGGCGATCGTGAGGCCGGCCTTCGCAAGCACCTTGCGCGTCGCCGGCATCGGCCCGGTCAGCATGATCGTCGGGTCGGCACCCGAGAGTGCCGTCGCGACGATGCGCCCGCGCGGCGCAAGGCCCATCTCGCGGCCCTTCGCCTCGCTGCCGATGAGGACGGCGGCGGCCCCGTCGACAATGCCCGACGAATTGCCGGCGGTATGCACATGGGCGATGCGCTCGACGTGCGGATAGCGGGCCAGTGCCACAGCGTCGAAGCCCATCGCGCCGAGTTCGGCGAACGCGACCTTGAGCGAAGCGAGGCCATCGAGCGTCGTACGCGGCTTGATGAATTCGTCGCGCTCGAGGATCGGCAACCCGATGGCATCGTCGACGCCAATGATCGAGCGGTCGAAGCGCCCGGCCGCCTGTGCGGCGGCGGCGCGCTGCTGCGACGTGAGCGCATAGCGGTCGACGTCTTCGCGGGTCCAGCCGGCGAGCGTCGCGATCAGGTCGGCGCCGATGCCTTGCGGGACGAAGCCGATCGCGGCATTCGTCTGCGGGTCCTGCGACCATGCGCCGCCGTCCGAGCCGATCGGAACGCGCGACATCGATTCGACGCCGCCGGCTACGATCATGTCTTCCCAGCCGCTCGCAACCTTTTGCGCCGCGAGGTTGACCGCTTCGAGACCCGAGGCGCAGAAGCGGTTGATTTGCAAGCCGGCGACGCGGCAGTCCCAGCCAGCTTTCAGCGCAGCCGTCTTCGCGATGACCGAGCCCTGTTCGCCGACCGGCGAGACGACGCCCATGACGACATCGTCGAGCTGAGCGGGATCGAACCCGTGGCGCCGCTGCAGCTTTTGCAGCAATCCGGCAAGCAGGTCGACGGGCTTGACTTCGTGCAGCGAACCGTCGCGCTTGCCCTTGCCGCGCGGCGTGCGCACGGCGTCGAAAATCATCGCGTGGGTCATGATTCCTCCGGAATTCAGCGAATGACGCCCGTCGATTATGGTCGGCCGACACGGCTCGGGAACATGTCCGAAAACGGCGAGTCTGTGCGCGCCGGCCGAACATAATCCGACCCATGTCCAACCATGACGCGATCGATTCCGAGATCGGCTACGAAGCCGTCAAGGCGCGCGACGCGCGCTTCGACGGCCGGCTCTTCGTCGGCGTCACGTCGACGCGGATCTACTGCCGCCCGATCTGCCGCGTGCGCACGCCGCGACGCGAGAACTGCCGCTTCTTCGAGACGGCGGCGCAGGCCGAGGCGGCAACCTTTCGGCCGTGTCTCAAATGCCGGCCCGAGATCGCACCCGGACCCGGGCTCGCGTGGACGGCGATGGACGCGTCGCGAACGCTCGCGCACCAGGCGGCGCAGGCGCTCGATGCCCAGGCGGCGAGCGGCGAGGCGCCGGGACTCGCGGCACTCTCGCACCGCATGGGCGTGAGCGACCGCCACCTGCGCCGCATCTTCGCGGCCGAACACGGCGTGACGCCGATCCAGTATCTGCACACGCGCCGGCTGTTGCTCGCCAAGCAGCTACTGACCGATACCCGCATGCCGATGACGCAGGTCGCATTCGCGAGCGGCTTTCGCAGCCTGCGCCGCTTCAATACGGCGTTCGCCGACAGCTACCGCATGAGCCCGTCGCGCCTGCGTGGCGATGCCGACCGCCCGCATGCGGTCGATGCGGTAGAGGCGGACAACGCCATCGCGGTCATCCTCGCCTACCGTGCGCCGTACGACATCGATGCGCTGCTGCGCTTCTTTTCGAAGCGCGCGATTCCCGGTGTCGAGCATGTCGAGGCACAGCGGATCCGGCGCACGCTGCGGGCCGGAACAGGTGCGCCCGTCGAAGGCTGGATCGAAGCGGATTTCGCAAGTGCGCCGGGGCGCGTTCGGGTGCGCTTCGCCCCCGGCCTCGCTCCGCACGCCGGCCGCGTGCTCGCGGCGGTACGACGCTGGCTCGATCTCGATGCGACACCGCAGACGATCGACGCGGCGCTCGCCGAACTGCCGGGAACGTCCGGGCTGCGCCTGCCCGGAGGCGTCGACGGCTTCGAGCTCGCGGTGCGCGCTGTGCTCGGCCAGCAAGTCACGGTTGCAGCGGCTCGAACGCTCGCACACAGGCTCGTCGGACGCTTCGGCATGCCGATCGCGACGCCGTGGGCGGACGTCGACCGCATCTTTCCCGACCCCGCATTGCTCGCCGAAACGCCGATCGAGCGCGTCGCCGAACTCGGCATCATCCGCAGCCGCGCCAGCGCGATCGTCGGGCTCGCGCGGGCGTGGCCGGCAATCGCCCAACAGCTCGCGCCGCGCGCCGCACCGCACCCGCTCATCGACTCGCTGCAGGCGATTGCCGGCATCGGCGCGTGGACGGCGCACTACATCGCGATGCGCGCGCTCGGCTGGCCGGATGCCTTTCCGCCGAACGATGTCGCCGTGCTCAAGGCGACCGGGCGGCTTTTCGATCAACCATCGCAGCGCGGCGCCGAAGCGCTCGCCCAGGCCTGGCGGCCGTGGCGGTCGTATGCGGTGCTGAAGCTGTGGAACAGCCTGGAGAACACGACATGAGCCAAACCACAGCCGCCATCCAACGCCATGCGACGGCGCAGACGATCATCGATACCCCGCTCGGCAACGTGCTGCTCGCCCGAACGGCCGAGGGTTTGGCCGGCGCGTGGTTCGAAGGCCAGAAACACCATCCCGGCGAACTTGACGCGCCGCACGTTGACGACGATCCGCTGCTGGTTCGCGCGGCGGCCCAGTTGCGCGCCTATTTCGACGGAACGGCCGAGACCTTCGACGTGCCGCTCGATCTGCAGGGCAGTGCATTCCAGCGCAGCGTGTGGGCGGCGCTGCTCGCGATCGACAGCGGCGCGACGCGCAGCTATGGCGATATCGCGCGCGCGATCGGGGCGCCTCAGGCGGTGCGCGCCGTCGGCTCGGCCGTCGGGCGCAATCCGGTTTCGGTCATCGTGCCGTGCCACCGTGTCGTCGGCAGCAGCGGCGCGCTGACCGGTTATGCCGGTGGTCTGGATCGTAAGCGCGCATTGCTTGCGCTCGAAGCGCGCGCATGAAGCCGTTCGCGTGAAGGCTTTCGACATTGGCGAGCTGCTGCTGCTCGCCGCGCTGTGGGGCGCCTCGTTCCTGTTCATGCGCGTGGCCGCCCCCGAGTTCGGTCCGGCGCCGCTCGTTGCCGTGCGTTTCGGCCTGGCCGCCATCGTGCTGTTGCCGATCGTCGCGTGGCGCGGCCAGTGGGCGGCGATGCTTCGGCACTGGCGACCGATCACGGTCATCGGCATCCTCAACTCGGCACTCCCGTTTTTGCTCTACAGCTTCGCTGCGCTGTCGATCACGGCCGGACTCGCATCGATCTTCAATGCCGCTTCGCCGCTGTTCGCCGCGGTCATCGCGTGGTGCTGGATCGGCGACCGGCTCACGCCGGCGCGAATCGCCGGATTGGCGATCGGCTTCGTGGGCGTCGTGGGTCTGGCGTGGGAGAAGGCGAGCTTCAAGTCCGGCGGGTCGGGTCTGGCAATTGCCGCCTGCCTCGGCGCGACGCTGTGCTACGGCCTCGGCGCGAACTATACGAAGCGGGTGCTGCAAGGCGTGCCTTCGATCGCCGTCGCTGGCGGTAGCCAGCTCGCGGCCGGGCTGCTTCTCTTCCTGCCGGCCGTGCGGTGGTGGCCCGCCGACGCGCCGTCGAGCGGCGCGTGGCTGGCCGCCGTGCTGCTTGCCGTGCCGTGCACCGGCGTCGCCTACCTGCTGTATTTCCGCCTCATCGATCGCATCGGCCCGAGCAATGCGATAGCCGTGACGTTTCTCATTCCCGGCTTCGCGGTCGCCTGGGGCGCATTGTTCCTGGGTGAAGGAATCGAGATCGAGACTTCCGTCGGCTGCGCCGTGATCCTCCTCGGCACGGCGCTGGCCACCGGAGTGATCGGCGGAGCAAAACCGGTCGCCAAGGCGTCATCGTGATTGCGCCGGGGTCACCGGGGCGCCCGGACCGCGCATTCAGTCGAGCGCTGTCAGCCCGATCTTTCGGGGTTGGGTGCCGGCGGTGTTGGGTCGAGGCGCAACTTCGAGACAATAAAGAACACCGCAGACGCGAGCACCGCGAGTCCGCCGATCCAGGCGAGCAGGACACTGAGGCTCCTGACTTTGCCTTTCGGCCCGCCTCTTGCCAAGCTAGGCCGCAGGTCCAGACGGGCAAATGCTCGATAACCCTCGAATCCCTCACTTGCAGTGCTACGACTCAGCCGACGCCAGGGCCCAGTCGATGTGCTCGCGGACCATCGCATCGCTCCCCTCGCGGCCCGCCTGCAGGTCACTTCGCAGCGCAAGATCGTCGGCGCTGCGCAGCGCATTGCCAATGCCGACCGCGAGGTTGCGCCGCCAGCGCTGCCAGCCGATACGGCGGATCGCGCTGCCTTCGGTGCGGTGCAGAAATTCGGACTCGGACCAGGCCCACAGCTCGGCGAGCGACGCGGCGTCGAGCCCGGAGCGCGCGTCGAAATCGGGCAGCTCGCTGCGCTGCGCAAATTTGTTCCACGGGCACACGAGCTGGCAGTCGTCGCAGCCGAAGATGCGGTTGCCGATCGCGCGCCGGAATTCGAGCGGGATCGCGCCGTGATGCTCGATCGTCAGGTACGAGATGCAGCGCCGCGCGTCGAGCCGGTAGGGTGCGACGATCGCGCGGGTCGGGCACACGTCGATGCACGCGCTGCAGCTCCCGCAGTGGTCGGACGCGGGTTTTGTGGCCGGCAGCGCGAGGTCGGTGAAGATCTCGCCGAGGAAGACCATCGAGCCCTCGCGAGACAGGTTGAGGGTGTGCTTGCCGCGCCAGCCCAGACCGCTGCGCGAAGCGAGTTCGACCTCGAGCACCGGCGCTGAATCGGTGAAGACGCGATGCCCGAACGGTCCCACCACATCGGCCAGAGAATCGGCGAGCGCCTGCAGTCGCGCCCGCAAGACCTTGTGGTAATCGCGGCCCCGCGCATAGATCGAGACTTGCGCTCGGTGTGAAGCGCCGATGCCCTGCCATTCGATCGCCTGCCAGCCCGCCGGCGTGGCGCGGGGCAGATAGTCCATCCGCGCGGTGATGACCGACAACGTGCCGGTGACGAGCTCGGCCGGGCGGGCGCGCTTCAACCCGTGGCGCGCCATGTAGTCCATCGTGCCATGCGAGCCGTTGTTCAGCCACGCCAGAAGACCCGGCTCGGCGCTTGCCAGATCGATGCCCGCGATCCCGATCTGGGAAAATCCGAGTGCCTGCGCCGCCGTGCGCAGGGACGTCATCAACGTGGTCGGATCCGGGCCGTCCGCGAAGGCATGCAAACCTCGAGCACCGGTCATCATTTGTCGATTCTAGAAAAACACCGCGAACGCTGGCCCAGCGAGGCCGCGTGCGCCGCGTGCGCAGCCTCCATCGCCGCCCGCATCGTCGCGCGTCCGGCGCTGCGCGATGCGTTTATCGAACTGCACGGCCCGCTCGGCGCCGGCAAGACGACCTTCGTGCGCTACCTGCTGCACGCGCTCGGCGTGCAGGGCCGCGTCAAGAGCCCGACGTATGCGGTGATGGAGGCCTACGACCTGCCCTCGGCAGACGAGCCGTTCGAGATCCGTCACTTCGATTTTTACCGCTTCGACGATCCGCAGGAATGGGAGGACGCCGGCTTTCGCGAGGTGTTCGCGAGCCCGGCGTTGAAGCTCGCCGAATGGCCGGAGAAGGCGACCGGCTTCCTGCCGCTGGCCGATCTGCGCATCGAGATCGAGCCCGATGCGGCCGAGGCGCGCACCGTCGTGCTGCGCGCAGCAACCGCGCGCGGCGTCGCGCTGCTCGGGGGTGCGGCATGAAACGGCGCGCGGCACTGCGCGGCATCGGCACGATCGTGCTCACGGCCGGCGCGGGCGGGATCGCGTTCGGCGCCGAGATTCTCGCCGTGCGGGTCTGGCCCGCGGACGACTACACGCGCGTCACGGTCGAGTCCGATGCACGCCTGGGCGTGCGCCATTTCATGGCACAGAACCCGGCGCGTCTGGTGATCGACATCGAGGGTCTCGAACTCAAGGCGGCGCTGCGCGAGCTGGTCGGCAAGGTGCATGCCGATGATCCGTATATCGCCGGACTGCGCATCGGCCAGAACCAGCCGCGCACCGTGCGGCTCGTCATCGACCTCAAGCAGCCGACCGCCCCGCAGCTTTTCACGCTCGAGCCCGTCGCGGCGTACCGGCACCGGCTCGTCTTCGACCTGTACCCGACCGAGGAACGCGACCCCTTGCTCGCCCTCATCCGCGACAAGGAACTTGCCGAGCACCAGGCCGCTCGGGCGGTACAGGATGCGCTGGGTGAATTTATCGGTCGCATCGACAAGCCGTCGGTCACGGCCCAGGGCCGGCCCGACCGGGGCGCGGCGCCGACCGAACCCGGGCCCGAAGCCCCGAGGCCGGCGCCGGCGCTCGTTGCCGAACCGACGCCGCAGCAGGCGCAGGCGAGGATCGACCGCCTGATCGTCGTCGCGATCGATCCCGGCCACGGCGGCGAGGATCCGGGCGCTGTCGGTCCGAGCGGACTGCGCGAGAAAGACGTGGTGCTCGCCGTCGCGCTGCAACTGCGCGACCGCATCAATGCCCAGCCTGGCATGCGCGCGATGCTCACGCGCGACGCCGATTTCTTCGTCCCACTGCACGAACGCGTCCGCAAGGCGCGGCGGGTCCAGGCCGATCTCTTCGTCTCGCTGCACGCCGATGCCTTCGTGACACCGCAGGCGCGCGGCGCCTCGGTCTTCGCATTGAGCCAGGGCGGCGCGTCGAGCGCAGCCGCGCGCTGGATGGCCGACAAGGAAAATGCGGCCGACCTGGTCGGCGGCGTCAATATCAAGGCCAATGATCACACCGTGATCCGTACCCTGCTCGACATGAGCACGACGGCGCAGATCAAGGACAGCATGAAGCTCGGCGGCGAGGTGCTCGGGCAGATCGGCAAGGTCGGCAAGCTGCACAAGGCGCAAGTCGAACAGGCCGGTTTCGCCGTTCTGAAGGCGCCCGACGTGCCGTCGATCCTGGTCGAGACCGCCTTCATCTCGAACCCGGAAGAGGAGGCGAAGCTGCGCGACCCGGCCTACCAGGCGCGGCTGGTGCAGGCGCTGACGAGCGGCATCGCGCGATACTTCGCCCGCAATCCGCCGCTGGCGCGTTCGCGGCAGTTGTAGGCATTGCACATTCAAATGCAAACTTCTGACCGCGAAGGAACGAAGGAAGAGAAGGAAGTAAAGCCTTTCAAGAAATTTGATTTCTTCGCGTCCTTTGCTCTCCTTTGCGTTTTTGCACTCGCCCAACCTTTCGGAAGACCCATGCTGCATCCCCACGCTCGCGCCCTTCTCGACCTGATGGAAGCCCGTGGCGTGCCACCGACGCACACCTTGCCGGTCGACGAGGCGCGGGACTTCTACCGCGAACGGCGCGCGGTCACGCAGCCGGCGCCACCCGAGGTGGGCGAGGTGCGCGAACTCGAAGCGGCGGGACCGCACGGGGCCATCGCGCTGCGTCTGTACCGGCCGCTCGGGGCCAGCGCTGCTCCCCTGCCCGCGCTGGTCTATCTGCACGGCGGCGGCTGGGTCATCGGCGATCTGGAAACCCACGATACCCTGTGCCGCCAGCTTGCGAACGGCTCGCGCTGCGCGCTCGTCGCCGTCGATTACCGGATGGGGCCGGAGCACCGCTTTCCGGCTGCCGTCGACGATGCAATCGCGGCGACGCGCTGGGTTCATGCGAACGCCGGCAGCCTCGGCATCGATGCGCAGCGCCTGGGCGTGGGCGGCGACAGCGCCGGCGGCAATCTCGCCGCGGTGGTGGCGCTGGCGGCGCGCGATGCGGGCGATCTGCCGCTGCGCTTTCAGCTCCTCATCTATCCGGCGACCGATATGCGGCGCACCGCCCCATCGCACGAGCGCAACGGCGACGGCTACCTGCTCACGCGCGACACCATCACCTGGTTCCACGACCACTATATCGACGATGCCGGCTTGGATGCCGACTGGCGCGCCTCGCCGCTGCTGCACGCCGACCTGTCGCGCCTGCCCCCGGCGCTCGTCGTCACGGCCGGCTTCGATCCGCTGCGCGACGAAGGCATCGCCTATGCACAGGCGCTGACGCAGGCCGGCAACCGCGCCGCGCTGGTCAGCTTCGAGCGCCAGATCCACGGCTTCATCACGATGGGGCGGGTGATCGACGAAGCCAACGTTGCGGTCGACCTGTGCGCTGCGCAGCTCGGTCTGGAACTGCGCCGCGCTCAGCGAGGCTGAGGAGTCAGGGCTCAGCTGCCGCGTCACGCAGCGCGAGCGCCATCCGGCGTGCCGCGATCCGACCTTCGTAGTAGCCGGGCGCGAGTTGGGTCTCGCGAAATCCCAGGCCGTTGTACAGGTCGAGCGCCGCGGCGTTGTCGCTGCGCAGTTCGAGCCGGATCGATTCCATCCCGGCCACGCGCGCCGAAGCCATCAGCCACTGCACCTGGCGGCGCGCGATGCCGCGCCGCCGGTGCGCCGGCTGCACGCACAGCAGCGTCAGGTGGGCGTGCGCGTCGCCGAACTGCATCACCGCAAAGCCCGCGAGGCGCGGGCCTTCGTACGCGCCCAGTGCGACCGTTTCGCGGTCGGCGATAAGTCCGGCCATGCGCGCCGGCGTATAGCGCCACGCGAGCCCCGATTCGATCCATTGGCGCGACATCTGCGCCATCGCCAGAGCGTCGGCAATACCGGCCGGCCTCAGCAGTACGGAGCAAGGAACATTCATGGCCGGGTCGAAGCACGCACGGTGCTTCGATTCTCGCAGCACGCCGAGTTGCTTTTCGTGCAACACTTGCATATGCAACGGTTCGCTGCGCGAACCTGTCCCACGAGGTGCCGCTTGAACACGACCGCCGCCAACCATCCCGCAACGCCCGTTCGCGCCATCCACCCGCTGCTCGAGGCGCCGATCGCGCCCACGCTGCTGCGCTTCGCCTTGCCCAACATGGGCGCGATGCTGGCGACCGCGCTGGCGGCGATTGCCGAGACGACCTATGTCGGCAGCTTCGGCGTCGCCTCGCTCGCCGGCATGGCGCTCGTCTTCCCGATGGTCATGTTCCAGATGATGTTGTCGGGCGGCGCCATGGGCGGCGGCGTATCGTCGGCCGTCAGCCGCGCGCTGGGGGCCGGGGACGCGGCGCGCGCCAGTGCCCTCGCCGCCCACGCGATGTGGATCGGCCTTGTCGCCGGCGCAGCGACCACTGCGCTGATGCTCGGCTTCGGCCCGGCGCTTTTCGCCCTGCTCGGCGGCAGCGGCGAGGCGCTCGCACAGGCAGTCGCGTATTCCAACGTGGCCTTTCTCGGGTCGATCGGCGTGTGGCTGCTCAATACCTTCGCGTCGGTCATTCGCGGCTCGGGCAATATGGCGGTACCTTCCGCCACCTTCCTGACGGTCGCGCTCGCCCAGGTCGCGATCGGTGGCGCGCTCGGCCTGGGCTGGGGCCCGTTTCCGCGTTGGGGCATGGCCGGCGTGGCGGCGGGACAGGTGGTCGCCTACGGCTGCGGGGCCGTTTTCCTCTTCGCGTACCTGCGTTCGGGCAGCTCGCGCATCCGCTTGTCGGTTCGTACCGTGGTGCAAGGCGAGTTGCTGCGCGACATCCTGAAGGTCGGTGCACTCGCCTGTATCTCGCCGCTGCAGACGGTGCTCACGATCCTCATCCTGACCCGGCTGGTCGCCCGCTTCGGCACCAACGCGCTGGCAGGCTACGGCATCGGCACGCGGCTGGAATTCCTGCTCGTGCCGATCGCCTTTGCGATCGGAGTCGCTTCGGTTCCGCTGGTCGGCATGGCAATCGGCGCCGGCCGGATCGCACGCGCTCGCCGCGCCGCATGGGTCGCTGCCGCGATGGCGACCGCGCTGCTCGGACTGATCGGCGGCGTGCTCGCGTTCGCACCGGACGTGTGGACCACGCAGTTCACCCACGACCCCGCCGTCATCGCGTCGGCCGCGCTCTACTTTCGCTGGGCCGGCCCGGCCTACGGACTGTTCGGCCTCGGCCTGTGCCTGTATTTCTCGTCGCTTGGTGCCGGCAAGGTCGGCGGGCCGGTGCTCGCGGGCACCTTGCGGCTCGTCCTGGTCGCCGTTGGCGGCTGGCTGCTCGCGAATGCCCACGCGCCGGCGTGGACCATCTTCGCCCTCGTCGCCTTCGCCATGGCGGCGTACGGCATCGCCTCGGTCGTCGCGGTGCGCCTGGCCGACTGGGGCGTCGAGCGCTGACGCGGCTTCAGGCCGCGCTCGATGCGGTGCGGCGCGCGCGCCAGGCGCCGAAGATCACGAACAGGCCGGGCAACAGGATCGCCGACCAGATGATCTTGTCCAGATGCTCCTTGACCCACGGAATGTTGCCGAAAAAATAGCCCGCCAGCGTTACGCCACCGACCCAAAGCACGGCACCGCTCACGTCGTACAGCGTGAACTTGGCGCGCGTCATCTGCGCTACGCCGGCGACGAAGGGCGCGAAGGTGCGAACGAACGGCATGAAGCGCGCCGCGACGATCGTGATGCCGCCATACTTTTCGTAGAAGGCATGGGCCTGGTCGAACGCGCGCTTGTTGAAGAAGCGCGACGACTCCCACTTGAAGACGCGCGGCCCGAAATACCGGCCGATCGCATAGTTCGACTGGTTGCCGAGGATCGCCGCGACGATCAGCAGGCCGATCACGAGCGGCAGATTCAGCAGGCCCAACCCGGCCATCGCGCCGACCACGAACAGCAGCGAATCGCCGGGCAGGAAGGGCATGACGACGACGCCGGTCTCGACGAAGATGATGAGGAAGAGCAGCGCATAGACCCAGGGACCATAGGCTTGGACGAAGGTCGTCAGGTGCACGTCGACATGCAGGACGAAGTCGATCAGGGTGCCGATAAATTCCATGCGGCGCGATTATCGGGTCGGCGACCGCGCAAGGCCCCTGCGAAGGCGGCTTTCTACAATCGGCGCCGATGCATCCTCTGCCGCAAGCCGCCGCGCGCCGCGCCATCCGCGCCCTGCCCGACGAACTGGTCAGCCAGATCGCAGCCGGCGAAGTGGTCGAGCGGCCGGCCTCCGTCGTGCGCGAACTGGTCGACAACGCGCTCGATGCCGGCGCGAGCGAAATTGCGGTTCGGCTCGTGTCTGGCGGCATCCGCCAGATCGTCGTCGAGGACGATGGCCACGGTATCGCGGCCGACGAGCTGGTACTGGCGCTGCGCCGCCATGCGACGAGCAAGATCGCCTCGCTGATCGATCTCGAGCAGGTCGCGACGCTCGGCTTTCGCGGCGAAGCGCTCGCTGCCATCGCGTCGATCGCCGAGTTGAGCCTCGCCAGCCGCACCGCCGAAGCTGCCCATGCGCAGCGCCTGGATGCGCGCAGCGGCGAGCTGGCGCCCACGGCGCGCGGCCGTGGCACCAGCATCGAGGTGCGCGAGCTCTTCTTCAGCACCCCGGCACGGCGCAAATTTCTGAAGACTGAGGCGACCGAGCTCGCGCATTGCATCGAGGCGGTGCGGCGCCACGCCATCACCCGCCCCGACGTCGCGTTCACGGTCTGGCACGACGGCAAGGTCGTGCAGCAGTGGCGCCGCGGCGCGCTCGACGAACGACTGCGCGCCGTGCTCGGCGATGACTTCATGGCGCAGAGCCGACCGCTCTCGCTCGACCTTGGCTTGCTGCGAATCAGCGGTAGGGCCGGGCTGCCGGCCGCAGCGCGTGCGCGTGCCGACCAGCAGTATGTATACGTGAACGGCCGCTATGTGCGCGACCGGCTGATCAGCCACGGCCTGCGCTCGGCGTACGAGGATGTACTGCACGGCGCGCGCCAGCCGGCTTACCTGCTGTTCATAGAGATCGCGCCCGACCGCGTCGACGTGAACGTGCACCCGACCAAGATCGAAGTGCGCTTTCGCGACTCGCGCGAGATTCACCAGGCCGTGCGGCGCGCCGTCGAGGCGAGCCTGGCCACGGCGGGTGGCGAGACGCCCTTAGCGATCGGCGACAGCGTTCGAAGCCTGGCGCCTGCGACGTGGCGCGCAGCGACCGCTTACGGCGCGCCCCCTCAACAACAGTCGTCGCTCGGCCTGCAGGATCTGGCCGTGCTGTACGCCGGCGAGTCACCGCGGCCGTGGTCGGTGCCGGCGCCGGCAGCGCCCGCGCCGGCTCAGCAGGCGTGGCCACTCGGCCGCGCGCTGGCGCAGGTCGCCGGCACTTTCGTGCTGGCCGAGAACGCGCAGGGTCTCGTGATCGTCGACATGCACGCGGCGCACGAGCGCATCGTGTACGAACGACTGAAGCTTGGCGTCGCCGGCCGCACCATCGACTCGCAGCCGCTGCTCGTCCCGGCCACTTTCGCCGCGACGGCTCAGGAGATCGCGACCGCGCAGTCGCAGGCCGACGAATTACGCGCTCTCGGGCTCGACGTCGAAACGCTCGCGCCCGGCGTGCTGGCGGTGCGCAGCGAGCCGGCCGCGCTCGCCGGCGGCGACGTCGTCGAGCTCGCCCGCAGCGTGCTCGCCGAGCTGGCGCAATTCGACGCCAGCGCGGTCGTCGATCGGTCGCGCGACCGCATCCTCTCGACCATGGCGTGCCACGGCGCGGTCCGCGCAAACCGGGTGCTGACGGTGGAAGAAATGAATGCCATGCTGCGCGACATGGAGCGCACCGAACGTGCCGATCAGTGCAACCACGGCCGCCCGACCTGGCGCCAGATCACGCTGAAGGAACTCGACGCCCTTTTCTGGCGCGGGCGCTGAGACACGGCGATCGGGCGGAACTTCGAAAGTCGATGACAAGTCCCTGACCGATGCTTCGAAAACTCAAACCCTGGCGCTGGCCGGCCCTCGTCCTCCTCATCGCCGCGCTGCTGGGCTGCCAGGGCCTGGAAGAGCAGCAGCGGCGCTGGATCATCATGGGCGGCGGCACCGGCAGCTCGATGCGCACCGGGCAGAGCGTCGATGGCATGGACGAGGTCTGGATCGAGCACCCGTCGAAGGAAACCGGCAAGCCGGTCCGGCTGCACGGGCTGTGGGCCGGGCACTCCGATTCAAGGGCTCCGGTGCTGCTATATCTGCACGGCGCGCGCCGTGACGTCAACAGCAGCGCCTTTCGCGTGCGCCAGATGAACGAGCTCGGCTTCGCGGTGCTCGCGATCGACTACCGCGGCTTCGGCCTCAGCAGCGACGAGCTGCCGTCGGAAGCGATGGTGTACGAGGATGCCAGTGCGGCCTGGGCCTGGCTCGCGCGCGAGAAGCCGGGGCGCGAGCGCTATATCTTCGGTCACTCGCTCGGCGGCGCGATCGCGATCCACCTGGCGAGCGAGGTCGCCGACGCCAAGGGGCTGATCGTCGAAGGCGCCTTCACCTCGATCCCCGAAGTGTTCCAGACGCTGCGCTGGGGCTGGTTGCCGGTAACGGCGCTCATCACCCAACGCTTCGACGCCGCCGAGCGCATCGGGCGCGTGAAGATGCCGGTGCTGGTAGTGCACGGCAGCGGCGACTCGCTGATCCTGCCGGCGCTCGGGCGCAAGCTTTTCGAGCGTGCCAGGGAACCCAAGCGCTTCGTGCTGGTCGATGGCGGCACCCACTACAGCACCAACGGCATGGGCGCGCGCCAGTACCGCGAGGCGCTGCGCGAGCTGTTCGGCATCGGCAGCTGAGCGTGTCCGGGCGCGGCGGTCTGCGTGGTCCAATCCCGCATGGCCACGCTCAAGCTGAACAAGTCCGCCGCGCCGGCACGCGGTCGCGGCAAGCCGTCGCGGGCGCCGCTGCGCGGCCACGGCGGCGTGCCGCGGGCGACCGCTCCGGCGAGCGCGCCCTTGCACCTTCTACCGCCCACCACAACCACCCCCGAGGAACGTCTGGCCGAAGGCCGGCGCTGGCTCGCCGAACGCGAAGCGCGCTACCAGGAACAGTTGCGCCAGCGCTTCGGCAACAACATTCCCGCCGAGTTCGTGACGCGCCCGGTGCCGCCGGTGCGCGAGCACCCGCCGCCGCGCCAGCCTTCGCAACCGCGCGAGTTGCGAACGGCGCGCAATACCGCGTTCGGGGCCAACGAAGCGCCTGACGTCGAGACACACGGCAGCGCCGATGCCAGCGAGCACGCTTTCGGCAGCCTGCGCCTGTCCAAGCGAATGAGCGAGCTCGGCATCGCGTCGCGTCGCGAGGCCGACGAGTGGATCGCCAAGGGCTGGGTCCGGGTCGACGAGCAGATCGTCAAGGAACTCGGCTCGCGCGTCGTGCCGAGCCAGCGGATCACGGTCGATGCCAAGGCCCGGTTCCAGCAGGCCCAGCGCGTGACGGTGCTGATCCACAAGCCGATCGGCTACGTTAGCGGCCAAGCCGAGGACGGCTACGAGCCGGCGTATGTGCTCGTCACGCCCGCCAACCAGTGGACCGAAGACCACTCGGGGACGCGCTTCCTGCGAGAGCATCTGAAAAATCTCGCGCCGGCCGGCCGGCTCGATATCGACTCGACCGGGTTGCTCGTACTGACGCAGGACGGCCGCGTCGCCAAGCAGTTGATCGGCGAGGACAGCGAGCTCGAGAAGGAATATCTGGTTCGGGTCCAACCGCTGCCCGACGGCGAAGCCTTCACCGATGCCTCGCTCGCGCTGCTGAACCACGGCCTCCAACTTGACGGCGAGTTGCTGCGCCCGGCCAATGTCGAATGGCTCAACCAGGACCAGCTGCGCTTCGTTCTGCGCCAGGGCAAGAAGCGCCAGGTGCGCCGCATGTGCGAGCTGGTCGGCCTGAAGGTGGTGGGGCTGAAGCGGGTTCGCATCGGCGCCGTGATGCTCGGAGATCTTCCGGTCGGGCAGTGGCGCTATCTGCGCCGCGACGAGAGCTTCGTGTGAAAGCCGCGAGCCGCCCGTGAAGCGGCGTACCGTCCTGCTGGGCGGCGCCGGCGCACTCGGTGCGCTGGCGATCGGCTGGTCGGTGCTGCCGCCGCGCCAGCGCCTCTTGACATCGCGCGCCTTACCGGCCGTGGCGGGGACCGTCGCGCTGAACGGCTGGGTCCGCATCGGCGCCGACGACAGCATCGCGATCGTCGTGTGCAAGACCGAGATGGGCCAGGGCGCGCACACCGGCCTTGCGATGCTGCTGGCCGAGGAACTGGATGCCGACTGGTCGCGCGTGCACGTCGAGCCGGCGCCCATCGATGCGATCTACAACAACCTGGTGGCGACGGTCGAAGGCCTGCCGTTCCACCCCGACGACGACGGCCCGCTCAAATCGCTGGCCGGCTGGCTGACCGCCAAGACGATGCGCGAGGTCGGCGTGATGATGACCGGCGGCTCGTCGAGCATCAAGGATCTGTGGCTGCCGGTGCGCGAGGCCGGCGCAAGTGCGCGCGCGATGCTGGTCGGCGCCGCGGCGGCGCAGTGGAACGTTCCGGCCGGCGAGTGCACCGTCGTCAAAGGCAAGGTGATGCACGCGAGCGGCAGCAGCGCGGGCTTCGGTGAACTCGTCGCGTCGGCCGCCGCTCAGCCGCTGCCGCGCAAACCGGCACTGAAGGATCCGGCCCGCTTCACGCTGATCGGCCAGCCGCTGCGACGCATCGAGGCGCCGGCGAAGCTCGACGGCAGCGCGCGCTTCGGCATCGACGTGCTGCCGCCCGGGCTGCAGTATGCGAGCGTCGTGATGTGCCCGACGCTCGGCGGCAGCGTCGCGCGCTTTGATGCGAATCCGGCGCTAGCCCTGCCCGGTGTGACGAAGGTGATCGCCCTGCCCGCTCTGCGCGGCACAAGCGGCGGCATCGCGGCGATTGCCGATACGCCGTATCAGGCGATGCGCGCGGCGCAGTCGGTCAAGGTCGAGTGGGATCAAGGACCCGGCAGTGCGATCGACAGCGACACGGTGTACCGAACGCTTGCCCAAGCGCTCGACGTCGAGACCGGCTTCGCGTTCTATCGGCACGGCGATGTCGATGCCGCGATGGCGTCGGCGACGAAGAAGATCAGCGCCGAATACCGCGCGCCCTACCTCGCGCACGCAGCGCTCGAACCGATGAACTGCACGGTGCAGTTCAAGGACGGTCGCGCCACGGTCTGGGCCTCGACCCAGGTGCCGGGCATCGCGCGCAGTGCGGTCGCGCAGGTACTGGGAATCGACTCCGAAC
>JBDSEG010000088.1:0-3494 GCA_039920165.1 Burkholderiaceae bacterium | reverse complement strand
GCCCGATGCTGATCACGGGTTATGGCGGCCGCAGCCGCAAAACATCGGATGCGATCGAGCGCCTGTCGCGCATCGCCGGCATCCGCGTGTTCGAGAACGCGCCGGTCATCAACATCGGGCGCGAATTCCCGGGCTTTGCCGGGTTCCGTGTCGCCGACTACCTGCCCAAGGCCGATTTCGGCCTCATGGTCGATACCGACGTGCCGTGGATCCCGCGCGACACCGCGCCGCACCCGGACGCGTACTGGGCGCACATCGACATCGACACGGTGAAGAAATCGATCCCGATGTGGAGCTTCCCGGCGCAGGAACGTATCGAGGCCAGTGCGGCCGAAGTGATTACCCAGCTCGCCGAAGCGGTCGAGTCGATGGCGAGCGCATCGTTCGAAATGACCGCCGCCACCCGCTGGAAGGCCATGGAAGCCGAGTTCAAGGCGAGAAAAAAGAAGGCCGCCGACCTCGCCGCCGATCCCGGCAGATCCGACGCGATCAATGTCGAGCACTTCGCCGCGGAGCTCGGCAAGCGGCTTGATGCGGAGGACACGGTGCTCTCTGAAGCGGTCACCAACAATCCGGTGCTTGCGCGGCAGGTGCCGCGCCCGGTGGCCTGCACGATGATCCGCCACAGCGGCAGCGGACTCGGCGCCGCGGGCGGCCTTGCGCTGGGGGTCAAGCTCGCCAGGCCGCAGCACCGCTCGGTGCATGTCGTCGGCGACGGCGGTTTCTATTTCGGCAACCTCGATTCGGTGTTCGCGGTGTCCGCGGCCCACAAGCTGCCGATCTTCAGCATCATCATCGACAACAGCGGCTGGAACGCGGTCAAGGATGCGACGCTGCGGGTTTATCCCGAAGGAAGCGCGAAGCAGCATGATGCCTTCCAGTCGCGCCTGCCCTCGGGCATGCAGTTCTCCAAGCTCGCGGAAGTCAGTGGTGCCTACGGAGAGTGCTTGTCCGATCCGAAGGAGGTCGGCGCTGCAATCGACCGCTGCCTCGAAGCGGTCGCAGGCGGGCGCAGCGCGCTGCTGCACGCGCGGGTCACGCCGATCTAGGTTCCGGGCAAGTCGCGTTACTATTGAAAAAAGGAGAGACACATAAAAAATGAAAACCGTCGTCGCACTGCTGCTGGCCGCATTCCTCCAACCCGCATTCGCGCAATACCCGGTCAAGCCAGTCCGCATCGTCGTGCCGGTCACCACCGGCGGGCCGAGTGACCTCGTCGCGCGGATCCTCGGCGACAAGCTTTCCGCGTCGCTCGGCCAGCCGATGATCATCGAGAACCGCCCGGGCGCCTCGCTGACCGTGGGCATGGCTTTCGTCGCGAAGTCGCCGCCCGACGGCTACACGCTGCTGCAGGCCGCGGCCAACATGGCGATCAACCCGATCCTCATGAGCGACTTGCCCTTCGACACGGTGAAGGATTTCGCGCCGGTGTCGCTGACGCACATGACGCCATACGTGTTCGTGGTGAGCTCGCAGTCGCCGGTACAGTCGCTCTCCGATCTCTTCAAGTACATCCGCGACAACAAGGGCAGGATCACTTTTGGAACCACCGGCCCGGGCAGCCCGCAGCTGCTCGCGACGCTGTTGCTGGCCCAGCAGGTCCAGCTCGGCGATATGACCGAGGTCGCCTACAAGGGCAGCTCGGCCGCGCACCCCGACCTGATCTCGAACCGCTTCACGTTCATGATCGACCCGCTGGCCGCCTCGTCTCCGCACATCAAGTCGGGCGCCTTGCGCGCGCTGGCGGTGAGCACGCCCCAGCGCAATGCCTCGTTCCCGAACGTGCCGACGGCGATGGAAGCCGGCGTCCCCGGCTACGACTTCGCAAGCTGGGGCGGGATGTTTGCGCCGGCCGGCACGCCTCGCGACGTGGTGATGAAACTCAACGGGGAGCTTTCCAGGTCGCTGAACAGCGCCGAGATCAGGAAGCGCTTCGACGACATGGGGCTGGTCGCCCGGCCGAGCTCGCCGGAGGAGTTCGGCGCCTTCCTCGCGAGCGAAATGAGCCGCTGGAAGGCGGTCCTGGCGAAGAAACCGTAAGAAGTGCCCGCACGCGGACCATGAATATTTGATAAGGTTGGACCTATGAAAATCGGATTCTTCTTCGGGCTGCTGTTTCCAGTGTTCATCATCGTCGCGCTGGTGCGCGTCGCGATGAACGACATGGTGATCTTCGCCAGCATCTGGTCGTGGTGGACGGTGATCTTCACCGTCGCAATCGCCGCGGTCGGCACCATCCTCGAGACGACGCTCAAGGGCAAGCCGCCCAAGAAGATCGGCGAGAAGTAACCCCGCCTTCGGACAAGCGCCGCGGTCAGGTCGACACGCGGTTGCGCCCGCCTTCCTTCGCGCGATAGAGCGCCTGGTCGGCCGCCTTCACCACCGCTGAAGGCTTCAGGTCCAGTTCCTGCCGCCCCGCTACGCCGATGCTGATCGTGACCGAAATCATCTGCGTCGGAACCGATGCGCCGCGCAGCCGGCTGCCGGTATCCGGGTCGCGCGGCCGGGCCTCGCTGCGCACCGCCATCTGGTAAGCCTCGACCGAAGCACGGATCGCCTCGAGGTGCGGCAGGCATTCGGCAACGCTCTTCCCGTCGAAAAGCACGCAGAACTCCTCGCCGCCGTAGCGGAAAGCGACGCCGTCGCCCTGCACTTCCGCCAGGCGCGCAGCTACGAGCTTGAGGACCTGGTCGCCGATGTCGTGGCCGTGGACGTCGTTGAATTTCTTGAAGTGGTCCACATCGGCCATCGCCACCGCACACACCGGCCCGAGCGCGGTGAGGCGCTCATTGAGCGCGCGCCGGCCGGGCAGGCCGGTAAGCTCGTCGGCGAACGCGAGGCGGTGGGTCTCCTGCAGCACGGCTACGAACAGCACCGCGCCGGCCGCGGTCATGAAAGTCGCGAACATCGCGGGCGACGTGCCCCATTCCGCCGCGACGAAGAAGGCCACCAGCGCGCCGGCCAGCCCGATATCGAGCGCGCGAGGCTCGACCGCCGGCGGCTTGGGATGCGAGCGCCACATGGCCGCAGCGAAGGCCGCGGCGAAAAGCAGGCGCCCGACCAGCGGGGTCGGCGGGCTGTTGAGCAGCCAGTGGTCGAACACGCGCTTCCACGCTTCACCCGACAGGCTGCTGACCCCGGCGCTCGCGACCCAGAGCACGAGCAGGAGCTCCGCGACGATCACCAGCGGCCAGCGGTGGTTATGGTGGTGGAAGACGCCTCGCTCGGCCTGCATAAGCGAGGCGAGAATGTTGGCCGGCACGAGCACCACCAGCGCCGTGTAGGTGACCTTGGCGGCAAAGGGGCCGATGTCGACGGCGTAGCGATAGCCCGCGTAGGCGCAGAACATCGACAGCGCCGCGATGAAGGCCCGGCCGCGGTTGAACCACAACGCAATGGCCCCGGCGGCAAACAGCGCGACATATGGCCCCAGGGCCGGCAGCCCGGCAAGGCTGGGCGGCAGTTTCGGCCCGGCGACGACGCTCAGCGCCGCG
>JBDSEG010000087.1:0-6029 GCA_039920165.1 Burkholderiaceae bacterium | reverse complement strand
GATCGGCACGCCGTTGTGCGCCATCGAGATCGGCGGCAGATTGCCGGGCGTCCAGAGCTGGATCTCGCCGGCGACCAGTGCTTCGCCGGCCAACGCGCCGCCGGTGAAAGTCTTGGTCGTGACTTCGTTGAAACCGGCTTCGCGGAACCACCCCTTGTTGATTGCCACCATGTGCGGTGCAAACACCGGATCGAGTCCGAAGCCCAAAGCCAGATTGGCCGTTTCCGGCTTCGCCTGGGCCCATGCGCCTGCGGGCCACGACGTGGCCGCAGCAGCAGCCGATGCAGCGCCCAATGCGCTCAAAATTTCTCTTCGATTCATATTGCCTCCGTTTTTCAAAGTCAATGCCGAAAACCACGCCCCACCATGCGGCGTAACCCGGCGGCGAGAGCTTCGTCGCTGACGAGACTCACGATTCCGATCAACAAAATTCCGAATACGGCAACGCCGAGTTCGCCGATCTGCCGCGACTGCATGACCAAGTAACCCATGCCACGGTTCGCCGCGATCAGTTCGGCGGCGACCAGGATGCCGAACGAAAGGCCGAAGCCGACGCGCAAGCCGGTGGCGATGTCCGGCAGCGCCGCAGGCAACGCCACCTTGGCAAGCAGTGCGGCGCCGTCGACGTCCATGGTCCGTGCCGCGCGCAGCAGCACTGGCGGGATCGAGACCATGCCGCGATAGGCATTGGTGAAGATCGGAAAGAAAGCGCCCAGAAAGATCACAAACCACTTCGACGCTTCGCCAAGACCAAACCAGACGATCGCAATCGGGATCCAGGCAAGAGGCGGAATCGGCCGCAACAAGTCGACGATCGGCCGCACCAAGCGGCCGAGCCAGACATACCACCCGGCGGCCACACCGAGCGCGACGCCCGCAACGGTGGCGAATGCGAAGCCGATCAGAATCCGCGTCAGGCTGATGCCGACGTGGCCGGCAATCTCGATGAGGGTCAGGTGCCGCCAAGCCGCGGCCAACGCCTGTGTCGGCGCCGGCAGCACCTGCGGATCGCGCCAGACGAGTCGTGCCGACAGTTCCCAAAGAACGAGCAGGCCCATCGCACCGAGCACGCCGAGGCCTCTGCCGGCGAACGTGCGCTTGCCGGTGAGCCAGCCGAAGCGTTTGCCGCCGAGTCGGCGTTCGCGGAGCGCGGGCATGTTCGTCGTCGTCATGGCGAGCGCTCGCTGGCACGTGCCTGCCATGGCAGCAGCCTCGATTCGAGCCGCTGCAGCCCGACCGATATGAGGAAACCAAGGACACCGAGCACGATCATGCCAACGATCGTGATGTCGCTGCGATAGAAGGTGCGCGCTTCCATGATCAACGCGCCCAGACCGTGGATGGTTCCGATCATCTCGGCGCCGACGATCACCATGAAGCCAACGCCGAGGGCGACGCGGGCACCGGCGAAGAGCCGCGGCAGCGCGGCCGGCAGAACGACGCGGGTGAAGATCTCGAAGGGCCCCGTGTCCATCGTTCGCGCGGCGCGAATCAGCACCGGGTCGACGAACTTGACCGCCGCGATGGCGTTGGAAATCATCACCCAGAAGCAGCCATAGCCGATCAGGAAGATCTTCGTCGCCTCGCCGGTGCCGAACCAGACGATTGCCACCGGCAGCAACGACAAGGTAGCCACTGAGCGGCCGAAGGCGATGACCAGTTCAGTCAACCTGTCGAGGATCGCGAACCAACCGATCACCAGGCCGAGGGGAATCGCCAGGGCCAGCGCGCCGACAAAGCCGATGACGATGCGTTGCACGGTGATCGACAGATGGCGCCACAGGGTCACGCCTTCGGGGTACCCATCGACGGCCAGCTCGAACAGACTGCGTGCGAGTTTTGACGGTGGCGGAAAGAGGATCGGCCGCAGCCACCCCATGTCGGCGGCGATTTCCCAGGCCGCAAGCAGGGTGGCGATCACCGCCAGCGGCAGCGCGATGTCGAGCCACTTGTCCCACCTTTCCGACGTCGGGCGGCGCGTCATTGGAGGGCGTCCCAGATCTGCTCGTACAGCCCGAGCAATTGCGGATCGGTGCGGCTGCGCGGGCGCGTCAATTCGATGCGCCGTTCGAGCACGATGCGACCGGGCCGCGCTGCCATCACGACGATACGGTCAGCGAGCACCAGCGCTTCCCAAATGCTGTGTGTGACGAAGACCACGGTCTTGCGGCGCGCCGCCCACACGCGCAGGAGTTCGTTCTGCATCTCGATGCGCGTCAGTTCGTCCAGCGCGCCGAACGGCTCGTCCATGAGCAGGATGTGTGGATCGAGCGCCAGGGCGCGCGCAATCGCCACGCGCTGCTGCATGCCGCCCGAAAGCTCGAAGGGGTATTTGCTTTCGGACCCGGTGAGCCCGACCAATGCGAGCAACTCGCGTGCCGTCTCGACGAGCTGCGCCATCGGCAGGCCGCGGCTCTTTGCCGCGAACTCGACGTTCTGCTGTGCCGTGAGCCAGGGAAAGAGCGCGCCTTGCTGGAACACCATGCCCTTGCCGGCGCCGGGCCGCAGGACGACCGCGTCGTCAACCCGCACCGCACCCGACGAGGCACGCTCGAGGCCGGCAATGATGTTGAGCAAGGTCGTCTTGCCGCAGCCACTGCGGCCGAGGACGACGACGAACTCGTTCTCGGCGACCGACATCGT
Source organism: Burkholderiaceae bacterium (assembly GCA_039920165.1). GTDB lineage: Bacteria > Pseudomonadota > Gammaproteobacteria > Burkholderiales > Burkholderiaceae_C > JBDSEG01. The sequence goes on along the minus strand of JBDSEG010000087.1, from coordinate 3,386 downwards.
GATGCCGGCGAGCACCGGGGGCACGTCGGGCGCATCGGTGGCGAAGCGCTTCGCCACGTCGCAGATGTCGATCTTGGGCAGCGTCTGCATGGGTCAGGTCGCGCCTGCTGCCAGCGTCACGAAGATCGGCGTCGACCAGGCGAGCGCACCATCGCTTTGCCGCACGCGAATCCAGTAGGCGTGTGACCCCACAGGCGGCGCCGGGTCTTTGAAGCAGCCGCGCCAGCCCATGGCCGGCATCTGTTGCGGGAGGCGGCGCAGCTCGACGCGGCGCATCGGCGAGTCAGCTTCGAAGACGCGCGGCGTCGAGGCGATATCGCCCAGCCGCACTTGCAAAGTCATCGGTTCGCTGACAAAGGTGAGTTCGGCTTTCGTCGGGTCGTCGAGTTCGAGAATCAGGCCATCCCAATCACCGGCCGTGATCGAGCGCCAGGTCACCTGCTGCGTGCCGATCTCGCAGAGGCCCTCGTCAGGCGTATCAAAGGCCCAGGGTTGCGCGGCGACGATGCGCGCGCCGTGCACGCGCAGCGCACCATCCCAGCGCATGCGAGCGCGCTGCCAATTGCCAGGTGCGCTGGCACCGCACCAGCCGACGCGGATGGCGTTGGAGAGCGCGGTCGCCTCCGACATCGGGTCGACCGAGGCAATGCAGTGCGCATCACGAAAAAAATCGATCGTCTCGATCGGCGCCGTGCCCTCGACGATCACGTCGAACGGCGGAAACGCGGCTGCATGGGCGACGCTGATCTCGTCGCCCATCCGCGCGCTGCCGGCTTCGAGCTGCAGCACGATGCGCTCGCCGGTGGTCGCATAGCAGCGCCGCGCTTTCAGCGCCGACCACAAGCCGCCGCGTGTGAGCTCGGGCAACATCACGGCCGTCAGGCCGCCGCGTGTGTTGCGAACATTCATGTGGCCGGGGTGGCTGGCGCCCGGGCGGCCATCGACGCCGTCGCTGCCAGCAATGACGCCCATCTTCTGGCCACGTTGCAAGGCCTCGAGCAGAAACCATTCCGACGTGGCGTGGGTCGAGTGCACCTCGACGAGCCGGTCGAGCGTCGGTTCGTGCCAGCGCAGGTCCGCAGTGCGGCCGCCGACGTGCACTGCGATCAGCGTATCGCTGCCGCGGTAGTGCTCGTGCACGTCGGTCACATGCGCAAGATCCGTGGCCAGGTCAGACTTGTCGGCGACAAACTCGTGGGTGCAGCGGTGCAGCTCGGCCGCATCGCCGGGGAAGTACAGGTTGTGATCGCCACCGAACGGCGTGGCGCCCGACCATTCGACACCCAGCAAGGTGACGAAGCTGCCGTCTCGATGGGCGCGTGCCGTGCCCGCCTGCGTCTCGCTCCACTCCGGGTTGGAGACGAGGAAGCAGTTGGCCTGATGGCTGGCGAAGTCGGTCGCCGCGAAATCGCGCGCATGGGCGAAGTAAGCGTCGATGGCGCGCGCGCCGCAGCCGATCACTGATTGCGCATGCAAGTCGCCCCAGCACAGGAGATGTCCGGTCGCGTCGGCGACCACCTCGATCGGATTGCTCAGCGCAGCGGGCGCGGGAGCACCCTCGGCCTGCGCAGAAAGCCGATGGAAACCCGGCGCGTTCAGTGTCGCTTCGAAGCACAGCCAGCCGCAGCCTGGAATCGTCACCTCGCGCTCGAGCGGAGCGCCCAGGCGCACGCGATGACCGAGCGTCGACGGGTTGCCCCAGACGTCTTCGACGCGCACATGCAGCTCGAACGGCTGGCCCGCAGCCACGCGGCTCGGCGCCGTCAGCACCAGCCGATGCGGCTCGTTGCCGGCGATGCGAACGCCAAGCGTTGCAAGTTCAGTCCAAGCCGCTTCCGGGGACCTGCGCAAACGCACCGACAACGGCGCTTCCTCTTCGATGAAGGTCTGCACAGTGAAGCCCGGCGAGCCTTCGCGGTCGTCGCCGAAGCGAAGCGTCAGGCGCTCCCCGGCGCCGAGCCCGTCAGGCAAGGCGACAAACAGGATGTGGTCAAACGGGTGCCAGGCATGCAGCCGTGCGTTCCACCAGCGCAGCTGACGCGCCGGGCCGGCGTCGATGGCAACGAAATCGGCGGCCGATGGGTCGCGCCATTGCGGCATGCCCCAGTCACTTGGCCAGCGTCGCGCAAACCCGAGCTCTGCACCAGGCGGCAGATCGACATCGGCTTCAACGCCGATCGCGAACCTGGCCAGCGACCCGGCTGCGAGCACGGTCGGCCCTTCGTAGGTGACACGCACGCCAGCGGCTGCGGACAGGGTGCTGTTTGCGGTCGCCGTCATCGCAGCTCGATCCGGTAGCGGTAGATGTCGCCGCGCAGCACAGCGCGCCGATATTCGGCGACGCGGCCATCGACGGTGCAGGTCGTGCGCTCGATCTGGAACAGCGGTGTGCGCACCTTGATGGCCAGGTGCTTGGCGGCGTAACCGTCGGCAACGGTCGGCTCGATGTACTCGACGGCGCTGCCGAGGTAGACACCGGAAACTTCACGCAGCACGTCGATCAGATGCTCGGCCGCCAGGTTCTGGCGCGAAAGCTCGGGGCACAGGTCGTACGGCAGAAAGCTCGTCTGCAAGCTCACCGGTTGGCCTTCTGTGAAGCGCACGCGCTCCATGTTCCAGAGCGGCGCGCCCGGCTCGACCTGCATCATCGCCGCCACGTCCTTCACGGCGCGGATGCGGCGACAAAACAGCACGCGCGCACCCGGATCGAGCGGCGGCCCCATCACGCGAAAGCGGTTGTACGAGCCGACCACGCCGCTTTCGAGCTTCGGCGCACTCACGAAGGTACCGCGGCCACGATGGCGCTCGATGTAGCCGTCGGTGACAAGGTCGGCAACGGCGCGCCGCACCGTGCCACGGCTCACGCCATAGTGGCGGCACAGCGCCTCTTCGGTTGGCAACTCGAAACCCGGTGCCCAGCGACCCGAGCGCAGATGCAGGAACAGGTCTTCCTTGATCTGGTGGTGCAGCGCGACAGCCGGACGCGCCTCGAATGTTTCGAGGTGTTGGTTGACGCTGGTGGCGGCAATGTGCATGCGGGAGTTGCGTCGAAAAAAGTCGAATGCCGAATGTTCAGATGTTTAGACATTCATGTCATGCGAGAAAACCCGGATGGCGAGCAAGCGCAGCCTGCTCAAAGACGTGCGGTCGATTGCAAGGGTGGGTCAGCGTCATTCGATGCGCTCGACCCCAGGCCGTGTTGCGCACCATCGTCGTCGAAGAGCGCTCGCAGTAGGCATCGCTAGGGCTGTGCGAGCAGCTCAGCAGATTCGGCGCGCCAAGGCAGGCGCATGCGCTCGCAGAGCGGGTCAGAACTCGACCACGTCGGCGATGGCCTTGACGCCGGCCATCGCGCAGCCCTCGTCAGCCTCGCCGCCCGGCGCCCC
>JBDSEG010000086.1:0-2580 GCA_039920165.1 Burkholderiaceae bacterium | reverse complement strand
GCATGCCACGTGCCATCGAAGCGGCCTACCCCGGAACTCGCCGCCAGCGATCACCGTGGGGCGACCCCCAGACGCTGGCGACCCAGGGCCAGCCCCGTTTGAGCAGTACTTGGCGTTCTTCGCGGTGTTTCGCGTCCTTGGCGATAACGCTGGAGTTCACTTGGCCGAGGCAGAGCAAATTTCTACCGCCGAGAACGCCGAGAACGCCAAGAACGCCGAGATACGCGAAGGACGAAAAGGAATTGAAGTCGAGGACTTCTCTTCATCTCTGCCAGGGCGATGCCTCAGCGCACCCAGGTATTGAGCTGGATGATCGGCAGCAGCACCGCCAGCACGATCAGCATGACGACCGCGCCCATCGCGACGATGAGCAGCGGTTCGAGCAGCGTTGCCATCTGGATCGCGCGCCGCTGTACCTCGGCGCCGAGCTGGCGCGCGGCGCGTTGCAGCATGAGCGGCAACTGGCCGGTCTGTTCACCCAGGCGGGAGAACATCGCCAGCAGCCCGGGGAAGCGCTTCTTGCCGGCCAGCGCCGAGGCGAGCGGCGCGCCTTCGCGCACCTGCACCAGCGCGTCCATCGCATCGGCGCGCATGGCACGGTTCGACAAGGTCTCGGCGGCCGCCTGCAGCGCTTTCAGGATCGGCACGCCGGCGCCGGCCAGCATCGCCAGCGTGGCCGCAAAGCGCGCCGCGTTGTAGCCGCGCGCAAGACGACCGACGAGCGGCAGATTGAGCCAGGCGGCGTCGAAGCGTTCGCGAAACGCCTCATTTCGCAGCATCAGCACGAGCGCGCCGAAGGCGCCCGCCGCGCCGAGCACGATGAGCCAGCCCCAGGTGCGCAGAAAGTCGCTGGTCGCGAGCATCGCGATGGTGAGCATCGGCAGTGCGCGCTTGGAGCTGGTGAAGACCGAGGCGACCTGCGGCACGACATACGTGACGAGGAAAATCACGATCACGAGCGCGATCAGCGAGACGATCGCCGGATAGAGCGTGGCGCCGATCAGCTTGCCGCGCAGCTCCTGGCGCTCTTCCAGATCGTCGGCGAGCCGTTCGAGCACCGCGCCGAGCGCGCCGCTTTGTTCGCCCGCCGCGACCACACCGCGGTACACCTCGTCGAACTCGCGCGGTGCGCTGCCGAGCGCGCGGGCGAACGCCGACCCGGCGTTGACCTCGCTGCGCAGATGCGCCATCAGTTCGCGCTGGCGCTGGTCTTCGGCCTCGTCGCCGAGCGCCGTCAACGCGCGTTCGAGCGGCAGGCCCGAACTCACGAGGCCGGCGAGCTGGCGCGTCCACACCGCGAGGCCCGTCGCGCCGAAGACCTTGCGCGACATCCGCATCCCGCCCTCGGCCTGGGTGCCGGCCGAGGCGACCTGCGCGACAGTGAGCGGCACCAGCGCCTGGGCCCGCAACTGAGCCCGCGCGGCCTTGGCGTTGTCGGCTTCGAGCAGCCCGGTGCTGGACTTGCCGGCGGCGTCGAGGGCTTCGAAACGGTAAGCCGGCACTGATCAGCCTATTCCCGAGTCACTCGGATCACCTCTTCCGCCGAGGTGATGCCCTGCGCGACCAGCCGTTCGCCGTCGTCGCGCATCGAGCGCAGGCCGGCCCTCGTCGCCGCGGCGGCGATCTGCGCTTCGGCGGCGCGGTTGTGGATCAGCTCGCGCAGCGGGTCGTCGACTGTCATCAGTTCGTAGACGCCGGTGCGGCCCTTGTAGCCGGTCGAGCCGCAGGCGGCGCAGCCGACCGGGTGCCAGCGGCCAAGCGAATCGACCTTCTTGCAGACCGGGCAGAGCTTGCGCACCAGCCGCTGCGCCAGCACGCCGATCAGACTGCTCGACAGCAGGAACGGCTCGACGCCCATGTCGATCATCCGGGTGACCGTGCTCGGCGCGTCATTCGTGTGGACGGTGGCGAGCACCAGGTGGCCGGTCAGCGAGGCCTGAATCGCGATCTGCGCGGTCTCGTAGTCGCGGATCTCGCCGATCATGATGACGTCGGGGTCCTGCCGCAGGATGGCGCGCAGCGCCTTTGCGAAGGTGAGGTCGATCTTCGGGTTGACCTGGGTCTGGCCGATGCCGGCCAGCTCGTACTCGACCGGGTCCTCGACCGTGAGGATGTTGGTGCCGGCGGTATCGATGCGGCCGAGCGAGGCATACAGCGTGGTCGTCTTCCCCGAGCCGGTCGGCCCGGTGACGAGCACGATGCCGTGCGGCTGGTGCACCAGACGGTCGAACGCGCTCAGCACCTGGCCGTTCATGCCGAGCGCTTCGAGCGTGAACTTGGACTCGGCCTTGTCGAGCAGGCGCAGCACCGCGCGTTCGCCGTACGACGACGGCAGCGTCGACACCCGCACGTCGACCGCGCGCCCGCCGATGCGCAACGAGATGCGGCCGTCCTGCGGCAGCCGGCGCTCGGCGATGTCGAGCTCGGCCATGATCTTCAGGCGCGAGATCAGCGCGGCGTGCAGCGCCTTGTTCGGTTGCACCACCTCGCGCAAGGTCCCGTCCACGCGGAAGCGCACCGCGCTCGATCGCTCATACGGCTCGATGTGGATGTCGCTGGCGCCGTCCTTCGCGGCCTGCG
>JBDSEG010000085.1:0-23375 GCA_039920165.1 Burkholderiaceae bacterium | reverse complement strand
GCCGCTCAAGCCTGCGCGCGCACTGCCGACAACCAGGAACGACCACCCGCCGTCCGCGGCGCCCGCGCCATGTTCGCTTCGCCCGCCCTCGCGCCCTCCTCCGCGCCGCCCTCCACGCCCCCGGCGTCGGCCGGCCTGGCCCTGTGGACCGCGCGCCTTCTGCGCGCCGAGATCCCGGTACTCGCGCAGACCGCCGACGCGCTGGAGGCGATGCGCGCCAACGAGGACCGGGTCGACGCGAACAGCATCGGCGAGCTGATCGCCGGCGATCCACTGATGTCGCTCAAGGTGCTGGCGCACGCCGCGAGCCGGCGCACCAGCCGCATGCTCACCGATACCGAAACCGTCACCGCCGCGCTGGTGATGATGGGCATCACGCCGTTCTTCAAGGCTTTCGGCGCGCAGTCGACCGTCGAGCAGTGGCTGGCCGGCCGGCCGCTCGCGCTGGCCGGGCTGCAACTGGCGTTGCGCCGCGCGCACCGTGCCGCGACCTTCGCGCTCGGTTTCGCAGTGTTCCGGCGCGACCACGACGCCGCAGTCATCCACGCCGCCGCGCTGCTGCACGATTTCGCCGAGATGCTGCTCTGGTGCCATGCACCCGACCTCGCGCTGCGCATCCAGCAGGCACAACTCGCCGATCCGAGCCTGCGCTCGGCGGTGGTCCAGTGCGAGGTGCTGGGCGTCGATCTGGCCGATCTGCAGCAATCGTTGATGAAGGCCTGGCGCCTGCCCGAGCTGCTGACGCGAATCGCCGACGACCGCCATGCGGAACATCCGAGCGTGCGAACCGTCACCCTCGCGGTGCGTCTGTCGCGGCACAGCCTGCACGGCTGGGACAACCCGGCGCTGCCGGACGATGTCGACGCCATTGCAGCGCTGCTCAACCTGTCGGTCGGCGCGACGCTGGAACTGGTGCACGGGATCGAGGCGTGAGCCGACGGTCGGATTTCGCCTGAGCCGGTACGGTCAACCACGGCGGTCAATCCAGCCAGCGCCGCACCTCGGCGAATACCTCTTCGCGAAACAGCATCTGCACGTGCGCGGTGGCAGCGACGTGCCGGTTGTCGGCGCCGGGCAGGGTGGCGCTCGAAGCCGGGAAGACGATGTTGTCGCAGTGGCCGTAGAAGCAGGTATAGCGTGCCAGGCGCTGCGCGGACTCGCCGCGCGCCAAGTCGGCGAGCCACGGGTTGCCCTGGCGCATCTGGCGGCCGTTGACGGTGTGGCCGAAGCGCGCCAGCCAGGTTCCATGGTGCGGCGTGCCGACCGTGACCAGCCGGTGCGCGCGCGTATCGCCGCCGAGCCCGTTCAGCCAGCTTCGAACGGCCAGGCCGCCCATGCTGTGACCGACCAGCACCGGCGCCAGGCCGGTCGCCGTCTCGACCCGTGCGACCGCGGCGTCGACGAGAGCGGCATACGTATCGAGCGACCCGAAGACCGGCTCCAGGTTCACCGCGACGAAGGGAATGCCTTCGACGCGCAGCCGCTTCATCCACGGGTTCCACAGACCGCGGTTGCAGAGGAAGCCGTGCACCATCACCAGGCCGCGCCGGCCGCTGCGGGCCGCTGGCAGATGGTCGGGCTCGGCGCGCGAGCGGAACGGCTGGCGCCAGCAGAACACCTGCGGCGCGGCCAGTACCTCGCCCCACCAGGCCCGCAACAGCTGCGGCGCGCGCGGCCGCGGTGCGGGGTCGTTGCCGTGGACCCACGCGAGCAGCAGGAATTCGACGCCGAGGAAGAGGGCATAGCCAAAGACGATGGCGAGCGCGCCGGCCAACGCCACCCCCGGCCGGCCGGCGCGCGCCCAGCCCAGCGCCCACGCCGCGGCGGCGACCAGCAGCCCGAGCGTGCTGAACTGCTGCAGCCGCGCGAGCTTCATCGCGACGGTCTCGGGAGCGGGCGGCGGCGTCGCATGGCGGCGAGTGTTGCATCATTCGCCGCCTTCCCGCGCAGGCCACTTTTCAACGGACCCCCACAGCGCCCATGCCGACCGTCGCGATGAGCATCCTCGAAAGCCTGAGCGCGGTCAGCGCCGAACGCGCGCGCCGGACCACCGACCCGGCACTCGCCGGCGCGGTGCAGAAGGTCAAGGCCTACCAGCAGCGGCGCTTCGCGCTGACCTATGCCGACCTGCTGGCCTCGGCGCGCTACCGTCCCGCGGCGCAATTCTTTCTCGACGAGCTGTACGGACCGCGTGATTTCACGCGCCGCGACACCCAGTTCGAGCGCGTCGTGCCGGCGCTCGTGCAACTCTTTCCGGCGGCCCTCGTCGCCACCGTCGCGGTGCTCGCCGAACTGCATGCGCTGTCCGAGCAGCTCGACAGCGCGCTCGCCGCGCGGCTCGATGGCGGCGCGCCGCTCGATGCGCAAACCTATGCGCAAGCCTGGCAGGCGAGCGCCGAGCCGGCGCAGCGCGAAGGCCAGATCGCACTGACGCTGCAGGTCGGCGACTCGCTTGACCGGCTGACCGGCAATCCGCTGCTGCACACAAGCCTGCGCCTGATGCGCGGGCCGGCGCTGGCCGCCGGGCTGGGCGAGTTGCAGGGGTTTCTCGAAGCCGGCTTCGAAAGCTTTCGGGCCATGCACGGCGCGCGCGCCTTTCTCGACCTAATCGATGAGCGCGAACACCGCCTTAACCGCGCACTCTACGAAGCGCGGCCTGGGCCTGCCACCGCCGACCTGCAGGCGCTGCTGCCACCGGCATGAATCCCGCCTTCGAACGCGCCGGCCTGACGCTGCTCGAACGCGGCTGGCTGTCGTCGAACAACATCCTCTTCGCCGGCAACGGTGCCGGCGGCGAGACCGCGCTCGTCGATACCGGCTATGCGAGCCACGCCGCACAGACGCTCGCGCTCGTGCGCGCAGGCCTGCGCGGGCGGCGCCTGGACCGGATCGTCAACACCCACCTGCATTCGGATCACTGCGGCGGCAACGCTGCCTTGCAGCAGGCGGACGGCTGCGCGATCGACGTGCCGGCCCACGAGGCTGCGGCGGTGGACCGCTGGGACGAGGACGCGCTCACGTTTCGCGCGACCGGCCAGCAGTGCCCGCGCTTTGTGCGCAGCGGCGTGATGCGACCCGGAACCTCGGTGCAGCTCGGTGGCCACCCGTGGCAAGTGCATGCCTCGCCCGGTCACGATCCGCATTCGGTCGTGCTGCACCAGGCCGAGTTCGGGCTGCTGATCTCGGCAGATGCGCTATGGGAAAACGGCTTCGGCGTCGTATTTCCCGAGCTCGATGCGATCGATGCATTCGACGCGGTTCGTGCCACGCTCGAGCTTATCGCCACGCTGCACGTGCGCTGGGTCCTGCCCGGCCACGGCGCGCCGTTCGACGACTGCGCCGACGCGCTGGCGCGCGCCCGTCGGCGGCTCGACGCGATGCAGGCGCAGCCGACCAAGCACGCGCGCCACGCCGCCAAGGTGCTGATCAAATTCCACCTGCTCGAGGTACAGGCGCTGGGCCTGCCCGAATTGGACGCCTGGATCGCGGCGACGCCGTATTTTGCGCGCCTGCACGGTCGCTATTTCGCCGCCGAGCCGTTCGCGGCCTGGGTTCGCGCGCTGCTGGCCGAGTTGCGGCAAGTGGCGGCACTGCGTCTGGACGGCGAGCGCATCGTCAACTTGTAGCGTCCGCGAGGGCCGGTCATCGCGGACGCTTCCATCTCAATCAGAAGTGGAATATCCCAGTTGCCCGCGAATGGCGCCGCTCGGATAGACGCTGTTGTGGATGTTGACGTAAAAGCCGGTGGGGTTGGACAAAATTTCCTGGACCGTCACGTTAGTGAACTTTCCGGCCGTATCTTCGCGCAGGCAGTCGCCGGCCTGGCCGTCCTGAGGCCACGCCAGGTTCACGACGACCGGTCCGTTGGTGCCGCGCGCGCCGCGGTGGATGTGCGCCGCCCGGCCGTTACCCGGCGCCATCGTCAGCTCGTCGATCTTCTTCACGCCGACCAGCACGTAGCACAGGGTGGTCTTATCGCTGTCGATGCCGAAGACGTACGCCTCGGCGCGACCGTCGGGGTCGCCCGCCAGTGCCCTGCTGCCATCGGAAGGGACTTCCTCGCGGCCGTTCAGTTGGGCTTCGAGCACGGTATTGAGGTGGCCGGCGTGCGCCAGCGGCGCGGCGACGGCAAGGCAGAAGAGGCCGGCGGCGGCCAGGGTCGGGATCGTACGGAACGGGTTCATGAGGCGGTCCTTCGCAAAGGTAGGTAGGTGGTGATCGAAACCCGCAGCACATGCGGCGGGTCCACTCACTACTCGCGACGAGCCGATCCGGATGCAGGCACCGAAAATAAAAAGCGCCAGCAGCGCTCAGCGCGGCGTGCCGAACACCTGGGTCCAGTAGATCTTGCCCTGGCTCGCCGGGTCGATCGCATAGCCCGCGCCCATCTCGGTATAGGCCCGCTCCATCAGATTGACACAGTGACCCGGGCTCGCGATCCAACCGGCGACCACCTGGGCCGGGTCGCCCTGACCGGCAGCGATGTTCTCGCCGATGCGCCGCCAGCGGTAGCCGTTGCGTGTCGCGCGCTGCGCCGCATCGCTGCCGTCGCGGCCCCGGTGCTCGAAATGGTCGTTGCGCGCCATGTCCTCGCTGTGGCCGAGCGCTGTCTGCGCGAGCGCCGGATTCCATCGCAGCGCGGGCGCCGCGGCGAAGCGCCGTTCGCCGCAGGAACGTGCCCTCCCCCGCGCCGCGTTGACCTGCGCCAGCACCTCGCGCCCGGCCTCCGGCGAGAGTGGCAGATCGGCCGCCAGCAGCGGCCGCGCGAGCAGCAGCCGCCAGGTGTCGCGCTCGGCGCGGGTCGCGGCGATGCGGCGGAAATCCGGATCGAGCAGCACGCTGCAATAGCGTTCGCGCAGCACCGTCATTGCGCCCGGCGCATCGCGCGGGCCGCTCACCACGACCGCCTGCGCACGCGCCGCCAGATAGCCGGCGCGCTCCAGCGCCGCGGGCAGCGCGTCGGCGCGGTCGATGCGCACGCGCGCGAGGTCGGAGTCGCTCTGCAACGGCCGCAAGGGCGCGGCAATCCGGCCGGCGCACGCCGGAGCCTCGGCACGGTAGCGGTTGACGAGATCGACCAGTTCCGGCGCAGGTGCCTGGGCGGCAACGGGCGCGGCGGCGGCGGCGCACAGGAGCAGTGAGATGATCGACAGCGAAAGCGAGGGCTGCGGCATCGACGGTGGACGCACCCGAGCTGCTTTCGTTCCGGGCATCCTCGCGTTGTGCCGAGGTATCGGAATTGCTGCGTCCTCGCGTCCTTTGCGCACGGAGCAACCGATGTCAGATCCCACCCCCCACAACCTGTCCGACCGCGAAGGCCAGACCGTTCCCGACGTGAGCTTCAAGGTCCGCCGCGGCGCCGATTGGGCGACGCTCACCAGCGACGAGATCTTCAAGGGCAAGAACGTCATCGTCTTCTCGCTGCCCGGCGCCTTCACGCCCACCTGCTCGGCCACCCACCTGCTGCGCTGCAACCAGCTGGCGTCGGTATTTCGCCAGCAGGGCATCGACCAGATCGCGTGCATCTCGGTCAACGACCCGTTCGTGATGGAGGCCTGGGGCAAGGAGAAGGAAGCGCAGTCCGTGCTGCTGCTGCCCGACGGCAACGGCGCCTTCACGCGCGGCATGGGCCTGCTGGTCGACAAGAGCGATCTGAATTTCGGCCAGCGCTCGTGGCGCTATTCGATGCTGGTGCGCGACCGCAAGATCGAGAAGATGTTCATCGAGCCCGACGAGCCGGGCGACCCGTTCAAGGCCTCGGACGCCGACACCCTGCTCGCCTACCTCGACCCGAAGGCGCGCGAGCCGGACCAGCTCGCGCTGCTGTCCAGCGAGGGCTGCGCCTTCTGCGCCCAGGCCAAGAAGGCGCTCGACACCGCGGGGATCGACTATGTCGACGTGCCGCTGCCGCACACCGTCCGCAGCACCGCGCTCGGCGCGATCGCCGGCGCGCAAACCGTGCCGCAGCTGTTCGCGAACGGCCAGCGCGTCGGCGGCAGCGCCGAGATCGATCGCTGGCTCGAGGAGCGCAAGTCCGCCTGAGCTGGGACGGCGCGGCGGCGCGCCTATAGTCGCCGCGCATGAACGAGCCGCAAACATCGCAGCCCGAATCGCGCGCCGCCTGGGTCGTGGTGTGGGCGGCGTTCTTCAGCCTGGCGGTGATCTTCGGCGTCGCCTATTCGTTCGCCGCACTCTTCGAGTCCTTCACGCGCGAGTTCGCGGCCCGGCGCGCCGACGTTGCGCTCGTTTTCGGGCTGTGCGGCCTCATCTATTTCGTGCTTGGCGCCGGCGCCGGCATGCTGGCCGACCGCTACGGCCCGCGCGCGGTGTGCTGCGCCGGCATGCTGTGCATCGCGCTCGGCCTGCTCGCGACCAGCTTTGCGACCTCGATCGCGATGGTGTACGCGGCGTACGGGGTCGGCATCGGGGTCGGCGTCGCGCTCGTCTATACGCCGGCCATCGCGTGCGTGCAGCCCTGGTTCACGCGCCGGCGCGGCCTCGCCGCCGGCCTGGCGAGTGCGGGCATCGGCGCCGGCACGGTCGTGGTCCCGCTGCTCGCGACAGCCGCCATCGCAGCCTTCGAATGGAGAGAGGCGCTGCGCTGGCTCGCGCTCGGCGCCGGCGTGGTCGGCCTTGGTGCGGCCTGGCAGTTGCGCCGGGCGCCGAATGCCGCCTCGCGCGGCAGCGGTGCGAGCGGAGCGACGCTAGGCGAGGCACTGCGCAGCCGGCAGTTCCAGTGGCTGTATTTCATGGCCTTTTGCGCCAGCCCGGTAATGTTCATCCCGTTCGCGCACGTCTCGGCGGCGGCGCGCGATCTGCACATCGGCGACGCGCAGGCGGTCGGCCTGGTCGGCCTGATCGGCATCGGCAGCCTGATCGGGCGCTTCGCGATCGGGGCGCTTGCGGACCGGCTCGGCCGCGTGCGAACCCTTGTGCTGATGCAGGCGTCGATGGGTGCGTCGTACCTCCTGTGGGGTGCGGCCGGCGGCGGCGCTGGCGCCAGTACTTCGGCCTACTTGGCACTGGCCGTCTTCGCGGTCTGGTTCGGGTTGTCGTACGGCGGCATCGTCTCGCTCATGCCGGCAATCTGCATGGACCTGTTCGGCGCGCGCGCGGTCTCGAGCATCGTCGGCACGCTCTACACGGGCGCGGCGCTCGGCAACCTGCTCGGCCCGGTAGTGGCGGGCGCGGTCTTCGACGCAGGCGCGAGCTATGCGCCGGTGATCGCCGGCTGCCTGGTGCTCGCGGCCGTCGCGACCGTGGCCGCGGCCCGCCTCGTGCGTCCCGCCGCTGCCGCCTACTGACGATGCAGCCCGCGCACGCGCGCTCGCGCCTGGCCGCCTACCTCGACCTGATCCGCTGGAGTCGCCCGGCGGGAAGTTATCTGCTGCTCTGGCCGACGCTGTCGGCGCTGTGGATCGCGGCGCGCGGCTTTCCGGGCTGGCACCTGTTGACGGTTTTCGTGCTCGGCACATTTCTCATGCGCAGCGCCGGCTGCGCAGTCAACGACGTGGCCGACCGCGAGTTCGACAAACACGTCAAGCGCACCGCGCAGCGCCCGGTGACGACCGGCGAGATCGGCGTGAAGGCGGCGCTCACCTTCGGCGCGCTGCTCGCGCTCGCGGCGTTTGCGCTCGTGCTCACGACGAATGCCGCGACGATCGCCTGGAGCTTCGCGGCGCTCGCGGTAAGCATCGCCTATCCGTATACCAAGCGCTTCTTCTCGATGCCGCAGGCGGTGCTCGGCGTGGCGTTCAGCTTCGGCATCCCGATGGCCTTCGCCGCGGCGCGCGCCGAGGTGCCGCCGCTCGCCTGGGCGCTGCTGCTCGGCAACCTCTTCTGGGTCATTGCCTACGACACCGAATATGCGATGGTCGACCGCGACGACGATCTGCGCATCGGCATCCGCACCTCGGCCATCACCTTCGGCCGTTTCGACGTGGCCGCGGTGATGGCGAGCTACGCCGCATACCTCGCGATCTGGGCCCTGCTGGGCGCGCAGATCGGCCTGGGCGTTGCCTATTTCGCCGGGCTGGCGGTCGCCGCCGCCATCGCGGTCTGGCACGGCACACTGATCCGCGAGCGCAGCCGCGCCGGCTGCTTCCGGGCGTTTCGGCTCAACCACTGGCTCGGCTTCGCGGTGTTCGCCGGGGTTGTCGTTGATACCGCGCTGCACGCTGGTTCGGCGTGACAGCGCTTGCGATGCGGTAGCAGAATCGGCCGAGGCATCGTTTCGCTCGTTGCGGTCCCTTCGAAAGGCCGATCCATCATGCGCGCCTGGTCCTCCCTTCTGCTTGCCATTCCCCTGTGCGCGTTTCTCGGCTGCGCCACTGCGCCGCTGCCCCGCATCGAGGGGCTGCTTCACGACGAGCTGTTCGCGCCCCCGAGCAAGCGCATCGCGGCCTCGGACGCGATGACCGCCACACCCGCCATGAAGCGGTACCTGGCCGAGCACATCGGCAGTCGAGCTCATAGCGACGACCGGCAAAACCGCCTGGTCGACTTGCTGTACCGCGATGGCGAGCTCAAGCTCGACTACGAGGCCGCGTTCACGCGCAATGCGGCCGAGGCGTTCGAGGCACGCTCGGGCAACTGTCTGTCGCTCGTGATGATGACCGGCGTGCTGGCACGCGAGCTGGGGCTGACCGTGCGGTATCAGCAGGTGCGGGTGGACAACATCTGGGAACGATCGGGCGACATGGTCTTCTCGATCGGTCATGTCAACCTGACCTTGTCCGAACGCGGCTCGAGCGGCCTGCTGGGCGTGGAGTCGAGCCTGCAGATCGACTTCCAGCCGCCACGCCGCACCAGCAGCCTGCGCTACCGCGTGTTCGGCGAGAGCACGCTGATCGCGATGTACCTCAACAACCGTGCAGCGGAATCGCTGTCGCGCGGGCAGCGCGACGACGCGTACTGGTGGGCGCGCGAGGCGCTGCGCAGCGACCCGACCTACACGCCCGCCTACAACACGCTCGGCGTCATCTACCGCAAGCACGGCCAGCCGGCGCTTGCCGAGGCAGCGCTGAACGTGGCGCTGGCCAGCGAGCCCGAGAACCCCGGAACGATGTCGAACCTGTTGTTCGCGCTGCGCGACCAGGGCCGCGCGGGCGAGGCCGAGGCTTTGGCCGGCCGATTGGCACGGCTCGAACCCAATCCGCCGTACAGCTTCTTCAACCAGGGCATGGCGGCGCTGAGTGCAGGTCACGTGACGGCGGCGCGCGACCTGTTCGAGCGGGAGGTACGGCGTGCGCCGTACAACGCGGAGTTCCATCTCTGGCTGGCCACCGTATACGCACGTTTGGGCGACTTGAGTCGGGCGCAATCGCACTTGGCCGAGGCGATCGCGAACAGCCCGACGCGCGGCGAGCGCGAGCTCTACACTGCCAAGCTGGCCCGCCTGAAAGCGGGTCAGGCTCATTGAGCGAGCGGAGAATCCAATCCCGAATGGACGCTGAACGATTACGCCGCAGGATCGGATTTTTCGGAAGGTGACCCGCCGCCGAGTCGACGGGCGACGCCGCCGACGGTCAGCCCCTGAACGAGAACCGAGAAGACGACGACGCAATAGGTCAGTGCGAGGATCGTTTCACGCGCTTCGCTGGCAGGCAGCGACAGAACGAGCGCCACCGAGATGCCGCCACGCAAGCCGCCCCAGGTGAGCACCCGCCAGGCGCCGGTCGGCAGCGAGAACGCCTGCTTCCACAGCAGCACGGGCAACCCCACCGAGACGAAGCGTGCCATCAGCGTGACGACAACGGCCGCGACGGCGGCGCCGGCGAGGCGGCCGGAAAAATGCACCAGAACCACCTCCAGGCCGACCAGCACGAAGAGCACCGCGTTGAGGATCGAGTCGAGCAGTTCCCAGAACATGTCGACATATCGCTCGGTGTCGTGCGACATCGCCGACGCCCTGCCGTGATTGCCGACGATCAGCCCCGCGACCACCATGGCCAGCGGACCCGATACGTGCAGCCGGCTCGCCAGCGCATAGCCGCCGAGAACCGCCGCCAGCGTGAGCAGAACTTCCTCCTGATAGCTGTCGATGCTCTTCAGCAATCGATAGGTGGCATAGCCGAGGACGAGCCCGAAAGCGATACCGCCGCCGGCCTCACGTGCGAGCAGCAGCGCCGAGTCGCCGAACGACGGCACGGCGTTCGATGCCGCAGCACCGAGCAACAGCGTGAACAGGACGACACCGAGCCCGTCGTTGAACAAGGACTCGCCGACGATGAGGGTTTCGATGCTCTTCGGCGCGCCGGCCGACTTCAGGATGCCGATGACCGAGATCGGGTCGGTCGGCGAAATGAGCGCGCCGAAGACCAGGCAGTACGACAAGGGCAGGGGAATGCCCACCCAGGACAGCACGCTCCAGGTGCCGAAGCCGACCACCGCCGTCGAGACGATCGTGCCGACGATGGCCAGGCCCGCGACCTGCCAGCGAAAGGCGCGCAGGTCTTCCAGATCGACATGCAGGGCGCCGGCAAACAGCAGCATCGACAGCATGCCCTGCATGAGCACCTCGGAGAAGTCGATCGACGACAGCAACGACACTTCGTAGGAATGCAGCCCGCTGATGCCCAGCCGGTCGAGCCCGATCAGCACAAACGACAGCAGCATCGCGATGGCCATCACGCCGATCGTCGTGGGCAGGCGCAGGAACCGGTGGCTGCAATAGGCGAGCAGCGCCGTCAGCACGAGGAAGATGACCGCGATATCGAACATGGGTCGTCAACGCGGCTGCGCAGCCGGTACGGTGCGCACCTCGATCGACGGGAATCCAACGATGTCGTAAGTGGCTGAAGCGAGTCCGATGCCGGCCTGCTCGAACGCCGAAACGATCTCCCGGCTCATCGCATCCTTGACGTGGCGGATCCCGTGTGTCGCCACCGCGAACCGGATCGTCAGCTCGAGCCAGTTGTCGGTCATGCGGTAGAAAACGCGCGGCTCCAGATCGAGCGGCTCGATGCCGAAGCGGTCCTTGAGATCTCTCCTGGCCCGATCCGCCATCGCATGCGGATCGACCGCATGCCGGCGCGCCGTTTCGAGGAGGATCGTCTCGACCTTGGCCCGATCCGATTTGTAGCCGATGGGGATGGCCATTTCCTCCCAGATGTACGGGAACTCGCGCGTGTAGTTGAAGACCGGCTCGGCAAAGATTTTCGAGTTGGTCACCGTGACGATGCGGCCCGTGAACTGTCGACTCCGTACCCACATTGCCGGGTCGGCGGCCTGCACCTGCGGCGGCTGACCCATCTCCATGATCGTCGTCTGGATAAATCCGAGGCGCATCACATCGCCGCGCACGCCCCCCATCGAAATGCGATCGCCGACCGTGAAGGTCGAACCGCGCAGGATTACGAAATAGCCCGCGATCGACGTGATGACCTGTTGCAGGGCGAACGCCAGGCCGGCCGACATCAGACCGAAGGCCGTGGACAGGTTGGTCGGATCGTTGAACCAGATCGAGAGCAGCCCGACGATGAGGACGATCGTGGCCGCGAGGCTGACGCCCTGCCGGGTCCAGAACTTGGTCTGCAGGCTGTCGTGGTCGCTCCTTCTCAGAGCGAGCCCGGCGATCCAGCGCAGCGCCGCGCTGATGCCCAGCACGGCGGCGATGAAGGCGAGCGAGAGAGCCAGCTTTGTGCCGCTTTCGGCGTTCAGCCCGACCCATTTGATGCCGAAGAATTCCATGGAGTGCTGGAAGTAGTTGGTGAAATATTTGAATGGGCGCGGACGAGGGCGGGCCGCCTGGGTGGGTCATCGTCTAAACGGGTCGTCGACATTGGCGACCGCCGGGCCATGCAGTGCCACGGCAACGAAGCGGTCATGCCTGCCGCGCAGGTCCGCAAGGTCGGCGGGCGTCTTCACATCGCGCTGCGCATCGCCGAGGATGAGGTCGGCATGCCGCTCGAGTTCGGCTACGCGCGCCGGAGCGCGCTCGCCGGAAGCGACCGCCGTCAGCACTTCGAGCATGCGAATGAGCACCGCGGCACTGCCGGCTGCATTCTGGCGAACGAGGTGGAACATCGCATCGACCAGACCACCGTAGTCGACGGCGCTGACGAGCAGCACGCATCGCTCGCGGCGCAGGTAGACGCCGTTCGGAAGCGCCAGCGGCGCGAGATTGCACAGGGCGGCGCCGAGCCGGTCCAGCGCACCGATGGCCGTGTTGGGATCGTTGATTCCCGGTGAGAGCGCCCTGACCGCGACTTCAACGAGCTGCCGGACGGCGTACTCGAGATCGTGCACGCTGGAGCGCTCGGACTTCAGCGTGGAGGCGTCGCGGATGGCCTCGCCCACGCCATCGACCGGCGGGTTGACCAGTGCAAAGGCGGCACCGGGGAAAACATAGTCGCCGGGTCGCACGAGGAGCCGCAGCCGCGTCTTGTGTTCGTCGGCCCAGTCAGCGAGCTGGTCGGCATCCAGATGCTCGACGTAGCCGCGCCGCGGGTCGGTCACGATTTCGGCGCCGTGCCATGTCGACGCCGGGGGCGGTTCGGCCTGCGGCGCCCGGGTTCCGACACGCTCGATCGCGGCGTGCAACTCGCCGCTCACCAACTCGATCACCGTGTCGACGTTGATTCGGCCGGCCATGCGGCCGACGAAATACACCAGGGTTCCGACGCAAATGAAGGCGAGCAAGATGCCCACGCTCATCGACAGGTGCGGAACGAACTCGCCTTCGCTTTGCGTTCGCACGCTGCGCAACACCATCAGTGCGTAGGAAAACGTCCCCAGGAACGCGCCGAGCGTGGCCTGGTTGCCACGGTCACGCGTGAAATTGCGCAGCAGGCGCGGCCCCATCTGGCCCGCTGCGAGGGACAGCGCGGCGATGGTGATCGAGAACACGGTGCCGGCGACGCCGATGGTCGACCCCGCGACCACTCCGAGCAAGGTCCGCGCGCCCGTGCCGCCGCCGTCGTAGAGCCAGGCGCTTTCGATCAACCACGTGGGAACCAGACCCGATCGATCGACATTGACCAGTGCCACCGCGCCGAGGATGCCGGTCAGCACCATGAAGCCCGGGATCAGCCCGAAGGAGTCGCGCAGAGCGCCGAAGAATTTGCGTACAGGTTTGAGCAAGGTCATCCTCGGTCATTCGCTCCCGCGGGGCGACGCCCGTGATCAGAAGGCAGCGTCCGGCCCGGGCAGGGTGCTGCCCCCGGCTGCGGCTTCACGATGCGCCAGGCCAAGCCGGGGAATTCGGGGCCGACCGGCTCGACCTGCCCCGGCAGGCCCATGGAGCCGAGTTCCAGTGCGCCGCAGCGCTGGACCAGATCGGCGGGCACCCACGGGCTGCGGTCGAAACGACCATCGATCAGGACCAACGGACGCTCAGGCAGTCGCAGCGCCAGCGCGCCAGCGATGGACGCGTCGCCGATCACGACCCGCACCGGACCGCCCAGCGCCTCGCGCGCCCGGGCGCCGATCCGCTGCGCGAGCAGCGCCGAATCGAACGAGCGCCAGTGTCGGTCGCGCAGGCCGGAAAGTCCGCGCGGCGACTTCAGGTGGCTGGTCGCCAGCAGCAGCGCCTGGATCAGCACGAAGGCGATCAGCGTGGTGCGCAGGTCGACGCCGTTCCAGTCGACGTTGCGCGCCAGTTCCATCAGCGCCGGTACGAGGAACAGCAGGAACGGCGTGCCCCATTGGAGCTGCAGATTCGCGCCGGTCAGGATGCCCATCGACGTCATGAAGGCCAGCGGCGCGAGGCCCCACGCGAGGATCAGAGCGCGTGCCGGATCGCGCGCGGCGGGCCGGGCCGAAGTCGCAATCGCCTGCCGCCTCGTGCCCCGAACCATGAATGCCGTTGCAGCCAGCAGCAGCAGCGTCGGCAAGGCGCGGTTGAAGACCTGGTCGGCGAGCCAGCCCAGGGCGTTCGCACTGCGCGCCGTGGCGCCGAAGTTCGCCCCCAGCGACGAGTCCATCGCGTAGTGGATCGTGGCGTAATGGTGCTCGCGCAGCCACTGCAGGTGCGGCAACAACGGCAAGAGCGCGATCAGCGCAGCGCACAGCACGCCACGCCGCTGGGCCGGATCGTTCCAGACGCGCTGATGCCCAATGAAGAGCAGCACCGACAGCGCGGTGACCGCGATCTGGTATTTGGCCAGCGCCCCGAAGCCGATGGCCAGCCCGAGACCGATCCACCAGCGCAGTCGACGGGTGGCGACCGCCTGCCAGCACATCACTGCGGCCAGCGTCGACATCAACAACAGGACGATGTTGTGGTTGTAGTAGTTCAGCCGACCGTTGTAATAGCTGACGCACAGCGCGCCCAGCAGCGCCACGGTGGCGTAGCCGCGACCACGCAGCGCCACCAACAGCCCCCACATCAATGACATGGCCCCGAGGGTCATCAGCGCGCCGGTCAGATAGGTCGTCCACTGCGTCAACCCCAGCACCTGGACCGGCAACCACAGGAGCCAGGTCGGCAGCGGCGGGTGCTTGTAGTAGCCCCACTGCATCGACCGCACCCAGGTCAACTGCTCGATGTTGTCGGCCGGCGGCGACAGGCTGCTGAAATCAAGCTGCCCGAGCCAGACGATGGCAAACAGCAGCAACCCGGCGCCAACGATCAGGGCGTCGACCGCCACCGGACGTCGCCCCCGCCTGTCGAAGGCGGGGGCGTTTGCGCGTTCGTCGTAGGCGATCGTCACGGACGGGCACCGGATCGTCGGTGCGCTTGCGCAGGGAACTCGAAGGCGTTCGATCGGACAAGACGCGGACTCATTGGCAGGAGTATCGCGTCACGGCATCCGGATCATGGGCGTGGCAACGCGCACGTTCAGGGGTACAGCCCGCGCTCCTCTCTCGCCGTCAGGATGCGCTCGCAGGCGACCGCGAAGGTGGCGGTGCGCAAGGTGATCTTGTGGTGGTCGGCGGTATCCCAGATGTGCCTGAGCGCATCGACCATGATCTTGTCCAGGCGCAGGTTGATTTCGTCCTCGGTCCAGAAGAAGCTGCTGAAATCCTGCACCCACTCGAAATAGCTGACGGTCACACCGCCGGCATTGCAGATGACGTCGGGGACGACCAGCACGCCGCGCTCGTGCAGCACGTCGTCGGCCTCGGGCAAGGTCGGGCCGTTCGCGCCTTCGAGCACCAGCTTGGCCTTGATGCGCTCGGCGCGCACCGGCGTGATCTGGCCCTCGAGCGCGGCCGGGATCAGGATGTCGCAGTCCACGTCCCAGAACGATCCGGCATCGAGCGCTTCGCCGTCGGTGCACTTCGCGACGCCGCCGTCGCGCTTGAGCACCGCCATCATCCCGGCCATGTCGAAGCCCTTCGGATTGACGAGGCAGCCGGTATGGTCCTGCACCGCGACCAGCTTGGCGCCGGCGCCGATGAACAGTTCGGCCGCGGCGCTGCCGACGTTGCCCATGCCCTGCACCGCGACGCGTGCGCCGTCGAGCTTGAGGCCGATGCGCCGCGCCGCCTCGCGGCCTGTGACGAAGACGCCGCGCCCGGTCGCCTTGACCCGCCCCAGCGATCCGCCGAGGTGGATCGGCTTGCCGGTGACGGCGCCGGTCGCGGTGGAGCCGGTATTCATCGAATAGGTGTCCATCATCCAGGCCATGATCTGGCCGTTGGTACCCACGTCGGGCGCGGGGATGTCGCGCTGCGGGCCGATGATGATGCCGATCTCGCTGGTGTAGCGGCGCGTCATGCGCTCGAGTTCCTTTTGCGACAGGAGCTTCGGATCGACCCGGATCCCGCCCTTTGCACCGCCGAAGGGCAGCGCCACGGCAGCGCACTTGATCGTCATCCAGGCCGAAAGCGCCATCACCTCTTCGAGCGTCACGTCGGGGTGATAGCGCACGCCGCCCTTGCCCGGTCCACGAGACAGGTTGTGCTGGACGCGGTAGCCCTCGAAGTGGCGCACCGTGCCGTCGTCCATCTCGATCGGCACGTCGACGATCAGCGCGCGCTTGGGACGCTTCAAGGTCTCGCTCCAATGCGCGAGATGGCCGATGTAGGGCAGCACACGGTCGACCTGCGACAGGTAGGTGTGCCAGGGGCTGGTGGCGGTAGGGGTGATGTAGGAGAGATAGCTCATCTCGGTTCTCCTTTGGACGAGGGGTTCGCGGTCTTACTCGGGCTCGCAGCGGCACCGCCGCCCGCGGCAATCCACTCGTCGACCGCGCGTTCGAGCACGGGCAGCGGCACGGAGCCCTGGTCGAGGACGATGCCGTGGAAGCGGCGGATATCGAAGCGCTCGCCGAGCCTGGCTTTGGCGCGGTCGCGCAGTTCGATGATCTTCAGCTCGCCGATCATGTAGGCCAGGGCCTGGGCCGGCCACGAGATATAGCGGTCGACTTCGGAAGTAACGAAAGGGCGCTGCTTGCCGGTGCGCTCGATCATGAACTCGATGGCCTGCGATCGGCTCCAGCCGAAGGCGTGGATGCCGGTATCGACGACCAGCCGCGCGGCGCGCAGCGCCTGGTCCTGCAGGTGGCCAAAGCGGCTGAGCGGATCCTTGTACAGGCCGAGGTCGAAGCCGAGCGTCTCGGCGTACAAGGCCCAGCCCTCGCCGAACACTTCGTAGCCGTCGGCGCGACGAAATTTGGGCAGCTCGCCGAGTTCGACCGCACGCGCGATCTGCAGATGGTGGCCCGGCACCGCCTCGTGCGCGGCCAGCGTTTCCATGCTCCAGATCGGGCGCTTGCGAAAGCCCTGCGCGTTGGCGTTGAACCAGCCGGGCCGGCTGCCGTCGAGAGCCGGACCGGAGTAGAACTCGGCGGCGTCGCTGCTGATGTGCGCCGGCATCGCGCGAACCCCGTACGACGCGCGCGGCAAGGTCGCGAACAGCCGCGGCAGCTCGGGGTCGATCCGCTTGGCGATATCGCGGTAGCCGGCGAGCAGGGCTTCGCCGCTCGCGTGGAAGAACTTCGGGTCGTTGTAGAGGTACTCGACGAACTGCTCGAAGCTGCCGCCGAACCCGACCTCCTTCATCACCGCTTCCATCTGCGGTCGCAGCCGCGCCAGTTCGCGCTGGCCGATGGCGTGAAGCTGGGTCGGCGTCAGTTCGGTGGTGGTGCTGGTGCGCACCCGCTGCGCATAGACCTGCGCGCCGCCCGGGTAGCTGCCGAGCGAGCCGGTGGCCGGTGCCGCGGGCAGATATTCGTCAGCGACGAACGAGCGCAGCCGGCGCAGCGCGGGCGCGACGTGATCGGCAATGGCGCTGCGGCCGCGCGCTCGCAATTCGTCGCGTTCTGCGACCGGCATATCGCCGGGCAGGCGCGTGAACGGCTCGAAGAACGGGCTCGCATCAGGCTGCGGGGTCAGCTGGCCGTCGATCAGCGCCAGCGCGCGTTCGAGCACGCTGCGCGGCGGCACCCAGCGCAATGCAGCGCCTTCGCGCAGCCGCGCCAGCTCCTGCTCGACGCGCGCGGGGTAGGCCGCCATGCGGGCAAGGATCTGCTCGACCTCGGCGCGACGCGAGACCGGGCTGGCGCGCAGCAGTTCGGAGAACTCGGTCTGGAATCCGCCCAGCGCGCCCAGGCTCATGCTTCGGAAACCGACGAAGGGTTCGTAGCGCAGGCCGTCCTCGGTCTGGTGGATGAACACATCGAGCGAGCTGCGATCGAGCGCCGACAAGGCGTCGCGCCGGATCGCGCGGGCCCGCGTCAGCGCTTCGCGCGAGCTCGCGAATTCGGCGGCGACCGCCGCGGGCGATGCGTCGTACAGGCGGTCTCCGTAGCGCGGGTCTCCGACGTAGGTGGCCCACTCGGGGTAGGTGCGCATCTGCACCTCCCAGCGCGCATCGAAGAGCTGGTGCAGCCTGCGGGTCTCGGCCAGGTCGGCGCTGTCGGCCGCGCCGGCCTTTTGCAGCCCGGTCAGCGTCGCCACGATCACGAGCGCACCGATGGCCCGCAGCAGGCGCTGGGTCATGGATGTCCTCCGGAGTTGTCGCACTTACTGCAGCCACGGCGCGCCGGCTTCGGCATCGATCGCATAGCGCGCAATGGCATCGCTCACGGTCTGCCGTCGAAGCACGCCGGCGCGCGCCAGCGCATCCAGTGCGGCCAGCACGATATGGTGCCGGTCGACCTCGAAAAAGCGGCGCAGCGCGGCGCGCGTATCGCTGCGGCCGAGGCCGTCGGTGCCGAGCGTGGTGTAGGGCGCGTCGATGTACTCGGCAATGAGCTGCGGCACAGCGCGCACATAGTCGGTGGCGGCGACGACCGGCAGCGTGCCGTCGAGCAAGTCGCTGGCGTGGCTGCGCCGTGGCGCGTTGCCCGGATGGAGGCGGCTCGCACGCTGGATCTCGCGCGCCTCGCGCGCCAGCTCGGTGAAACTGGTTGCACTCAGTACCTCGGCGCGGATGCCGAAATCGTCGGCCAGCAACTGCGCCGCGGCGATCACTTCGAGCAGGATGGTGCCGGCGCCGACCAGGCGCACCTGAGGCGCCCGCGGCGCGTGACCGGGCAGCCGGTACAGCCCGCGCACGATCTGCTCGCGCACTTCAGGCAAGCCCGGCGGAAGGGCCGGCTGCAAATAGTTCTCGTTCATCACCGTGAGGTAATAGAACTCGTCGCACTGCTGGTCGAGCAGGCGCTCGACGCCGTGCGCCACGATGGTCGCGAGCTCGTAGCCGTAGGCCGGGTCGTAGGCGCGGCAGTTCGGCACCGTCGACGCCGCGAGGTGGCTGCTGCCGTCCTCGTGCTGCAGGCCCTCGCCCGACAGCGTGGTGCGGCCGGCGGTCGCGCCGACGAGGAAGCCGCGGGCGCGCGAGTCGGCGGCGCAGAAGATCAGGTCGCCGACGCGCTGGAAGCCGAAGCACGAATAGAAGATATAGAACGGCAGCATCGGCACTCCGTGGCTGCTGTAGCTGGTGGCGGCAGCGATCCAGCTGCTGAGCGCGCCGGCCTCGGTGATGCCTTCTTCGAGGATCTGGCCGTTCTTCGACTCCTTGTAGAAGAGCAGCTCGTCCTTGTCCTCGGGCTCGTAGAGCTGGCCGTTGGCGGCGTAGATGCCGACGCTGCGGAAGAGGCTCTGCATGCCGAAGGTGCGCGCCTCGTCAGCCACGATCGGCACGATGTGCTTGCCGATACGCTCGTCGCGCAGCAGCGCGGTGAGCTGCGCCACGAACACCATCGTCGTGCTGTGCTCGCGGCCGGCCTGGCGCTCGATGAGGCGCGCGGTGTCGTCGGCGCTCGGTCCCGGCAAGCGGGGCGCAACGCTGCTGCGCGCCGGCACATAGCCGCCGAGCCCGGCCCGGCGCGCATGCAGGTAGCGCATCTCGGCGCTGTCGGGGTCGGGGCGATAGAAGCGCAGCGCGCTCACGTCAGCGTCCGTCATCGGCAGCGCGAAGCGGTCGCGGAAGGCGAACAGCGCCTCGTCCTCCAGCTTCTTCTGCTGGTGCGAGCCCATCTTGCCCTGGCCCCAGTGGCCCATGCCGTAGCCCTTTTTGGTCTGGGCCAGGATCACCGTCGGCCGGCCGCGGTGGGCCTGCGCGGCGGCGTACGCCGCGTAAATCTTCACCGGGTCGTGGCCGCCGCGGCGCAGCCGGTCGATGTCGTCATCGGACAGGTGGGCGACGAGCGCCTGCAGCTCCGGGTACTTGTTGAAGAAATGCTCGCGGTTGTGGCGCCCGTCGGTCGCCGCATAGGCCTGGAACTCGCCGTCGACGGTCTCGTGCAGCCGCTTGGTCAGCACACCGTCCACATCGCGCGCGAAGAGGTTGTCCCAGTCGCTGCCCCACAGCAGCTTGACGACATTCCAGCCCGCGCCGGCGAAGAGGCCCTCGAGCTCCTGGATCACCGAGCCGTTGCCGCGCACCGGGCCGTCGAGCCGCTGCAGGTTGCAGTTGACGACGAAGCACAGGTTGTCGAGCCCCTCGCGCGCCGCCAGGCTCAGGCCGGCCAGTGATTCGGGCTCGTCCATCTCGCCGTCGCCCACAAAAGCCCACACCTTGCGGCCCTCGGTGCGGTGCAGCCCGCGGTCCTGCAGATAGCGCATGAATCGCGCCTGGTAGATGGCGGTAATCGGGCCGAGGCCCATCGAGCCGGTCGGGAACTGCCAGAAATCCGGCATCAGCCAGGGATGGCAATACGACGACAAGCCGCCGCCGGCGGTCTCTTGCCGATAGCGCAGCAGGTGTGATTCGTCGAGGCGCCCTTCGAGGAAAGCGCGCGCATAGATGCCCGGCGAGGCATGCGGCTGGAAATACACCAGGTCGCCGGCCTGGCCGGCGCGAAAGAAATGGTTGAAGCCGACCTCGAACAGATCGGCGATCGACGCATAGGTGGCGATGTGGCCGCCGAGCTCGCTCGATAACTGGTTGCCGCGCACCACCATCGCGAGCGCATTCCAGCGCACGATCGCCGAGATGCGCGCTTCGATCGCGAGGTCGCCGGGGAACTGCGGCTGGCGATCGAGTTCGACCGTGTTGACGTACGCCGTATTGAGCACCGCCGGCAGCGGCACGCGCAGCCGCCTTGCCTCGTCGAGCAATCGGCGCAGCAGATAGGTGCCGCGCTCGCGGCCTTCGCTCTGCACAAGCGTCGCGAAGGCGTCGAGCCATTCGCGCGTTTCCACCGGGTCGGCATCGGGCGGGATGACGCGCCAGAAAGCGGCACCGACGTCCGGGGCGAGCGGTTCGGAGGCCATCGCCGGGTCAGCCGAACTCGTCGCCCAGCGTGCGCGCGCGTCGCTGCGCCGCCTGCATCGCCGCGATGAAGATCGCCTTGACGTGGCCGGCTTCGAGCGTTTGAAGGGCGGCGTCGGTGGTGCCGCCCTTGGACGTGACGCGCTCGCGCAGCAGTGCCGGCGGATCGGCCGAACTCTGCGCCAGCGCCGTCGCGCCGGCCAGCGTGGCGAGCGTGAGCGCCTTGCCCTGCTCGGCCGACAGGCCCATCGCGACCGCGGCCTCGACCATCGCCTCGATGACATAGAACACATAGGCCGGGCCCGAGCCGGACAGCGCGGTCACGGCGTCGAGGTCTTCCTCGCGCCCGACCCACAGCGTGCGGCCGGTCGGCGCCAGCAGCCGCTCGACGCGCTCGCGCTCGTCGGGCCGCACGGCCGCGCGCGCATAGAGGCCGGCGATACCCTGGCCGATCAGCGCCGGCGTATTGGGCATGGCCCGCACGATGCGCTCGGTGGCGAGCGTTCGCGCCAGCGTATCGCTTCGGATGCCGGCCATCACGCTCAGGTGCAGCGCTCCGCCGACGTGCGCCGCGCACGGCGCGGCGGCGCTCGCGAAGAGCTGCGGTTTGACCGCCCACACAACCAGCTCGGCGCCGCCGATCGAGGCATCGGCCTGCGCCAGCGTGGCAACGCCGAAATCTCGATGCAGCCGATCGCGCTGGGCTTGGAAGGGCTCGACGACGAGCACCGAGGAGGCAGGCGTTCCGCTCGTGACCAAGCCGCCGAGGATGGCGCTCGCCATGTTGCCGCCGCCGATGAAAACGAGGTTCGCCATGGCCCCCAGTGTAGGCACGCCGACGGGTCAGGCCAGATCAGAAACCGAGCTTGACGCCGACGCTCGCGAAGCGGCTGCGCGGGTGCGCGGACTGGCGCGCCCACGACAGGCCGAAGCTCAGGTGCGGCGCCGGCGCCCAACGCGCCGCCACCCCGCGCCAGGGCCGGTCGCGATCGTCGCCGTAGACCTCGGCCATCAGTTCGAAGCCGGACGCGACCACGGCTTCGGCCGCGACGTTCCAGGTCGTGCTGCTCGCACGCGACGCCTCGCTGCGCGACCAGCCGAGGTTGGCGTGCGCGGTGAAGCCGGCGCCGAGCGGCCGGCTCGCGACGAGCACGACGGCCGTGCCTTCGTGGCGAAATCCCGTGCCCGCGACCCGCAGCGCCGTCAGCCGCCAGGCCAGCGCCAGATCGAACGGTGCCGCGCTCGCCGCGTCTGCCGAGAAAAGGCCCGTCTTGCCCGAGAGGCCGATGGCATCGTCGTGCGCTCCGCCCGACGCCGCGCGCGCATAGCCGAACCCGATCTGGCTGCGCGCGCCGATGCCGCAGCCGAATTGGGTCGAGAGCGCGCGCACGCTGACGATCCCCGCGACGTGCAGGTGCTGCGCATAGGTCTCGGACTCGCAGGCGGTAGGTTCCAGGACGCCAACGTCGTCGGTGGAGAGGGGTGCCCCGGAATGCGCGATCGATACCAGTCCCATGCTGCCGGCGAGCAGCGCCCCGACCTGCCTCATTCCGCCTCCACAAAAAAAACCGCGGCAACCGCCGCGGCCCGTGATCCTATCGGGTCGCCGGTCAAAAGCCCAGGCTGGCGAGCAGGTCGCGCACCGGCGCCTGGGTCGAGTCGCGCGCGGCGTCGGCGGGATTCTTCGGAGCGGGCCGCACCCACGGTGGGATGGCGTCGCCACGCACGAAGGGAGGCGGGTTGCGGGATCGAAAGTCCGCGCTCGGCAGCCGGGGCTGGAAGGGGCTCGACATGGCTGTCCTCCTCTTGCGCCGCAGCGCGGCGTCGCCCCTCGTTGTCGGCGCGGCGGCGCCCGACTTGAACCCGGTATCAGCCGCGCGCGCCGAAGATCGCCGATCCCACGCGGACCAGCGTCGAACCTTCGGCGATCGCCGCTTCGAGGTCGTCGCTCATGCCCATCGACAGCGTGTCGAGTTCGAGCCCATCGGCGCGCAGCCTTTCGAACAGTTCGCGCAGCTCGCGGTGCGGGGCACGCTGCTTCGCGAGGTCTCGCGCCGGGGCGGGGATCGCCATCAGGCCGCGCAGGCGCAGCCCCGGCAGCGTGACGATGGCGTGCGCCAATTCCGGCAGCGCAACCGGATCGACGCCACTTTTGCTGGTCTGGGCGTCGATATTCACCTGCAGGCAGACCTGCAGCGGAGCGAGCTGCGCCGGCCGCTGCTCGGACAGGCGCTGCGCGATGCGCAGCCGGTCGATCGAATGGACCCAGTCGAACTGCTCGGCGACGCTGCGGGTCTTGTTGGCCTGCAGGGGGCCGATCAGATGCCATTCGATCGCGCAGCGCAAATCGGCGAGGGCGTCGATCTTCGCGAGGCCTTCCTGCACGTAGTTTTCGCCGAAGCGTGTCGCGCCGGAATCGAAGGCGGCGCGCAGCGCGTCGGCCGGCTGCGTCTTGCCGACCGCGAGCAACGTGACGCTTCGCACGTCGCGTTTCGCGCCGGCACACGCGGCGGCGATGCGTGCGCGCACTTGCGCGAGCTTGTCTGCGATCATGTCCATAATTCGCGCAAGCCTAACCGGCGCCGCGCAGTCCGGTGGCCGCACGAGAGCCCCGCCAACGCCGGATCGACCCCACCCGACCCCATGGACATCACCCAACTGCTGGCGTTTTCGGTCAAGAACAAGGCTTCGGACCTGCACCTGTCGGCCGGCCTGCCGCCGATGATCCGGGTGCACGGCGATGTGCGCCGCATCAATGTCGACCCGC
>JBDSEG010000084.1:0-11020 GCA_039920165.1 Burkholderiaceae bacterium | reverse complement strand
CCCGAACTCATCACCCGCCTGCCGCATGTGGGCACGACGATCTTCACCGTCATGTCGGCGCTTGCGCTGGAGCACGGTGCGGTGAACCTCGGCCAGGGATTCCCTGATTTCGGCTGCGATCCGAAGTTGCTCGACGCGGTTGATGCGGCGATGCGCGCCGGCCTCAACCAGTACCCGCCGATGCCAGGCGTGCCCGCGCTGCGCGAAGCGGTGGCGGGCAAGATCGAGGCGCTGTATGGCCACGCCTACAACCCCGACAGCGAAATCACGATCACGGCCGGAGCGACCCAGGCCATCCTCACGGCAGTGCTAGCGATCGTGCATCCAGGCGACGAGGTGATCGTGCTCGACCCATGCTACGACAGCTATGAGCCCAATATCGAACTGGCCGGCGGGATCGCGGTGCATGTGCCGCTGGTGCCCGGAACCTTCGCGCCCGATTTCGACCAGATCGCCGCCGCGATCACGCCGCGCACCCGCGCGATGCTGATCAATTCGCCCCACAACCCGAGCGCCACGGTCTGGACCGCAGCAGACATGAAGCGCCTGACCGAACTGCTGCGGCCGACCGATATCGTGTTGATCAGCGACGAGGTCTACGAGCACATGGTCTACGACGGCGCGCGCCACGAAAGCGTGGCGCGCAACCCCGAACTGGCGGCGCGCAGCATCGTCATCTCGAGCTTCGGCAAGACCTATCACGTGACCGGCTGGAAGATCGCCTATGCCGCCGCGCCGGCGAGCCTGACGGTCGAATTCCGCAAGGTCCACCAGTTCAACGTCTTCACCGTCAATACGCCGATGCAGCACGCATTCGCCAGCTTCATGGCCGACCCGTCGCACCACCTCGGCCTGCCGGCGTTCTACCAGCGAAAGCGCGACCGCTTTCGCGCAGGGCTTGCCGCGACGCGGCTGCGAGCGCTGCCGAGCCGCGGCAGCTATTTCCAGTGTGTCGACTATTCGGCGGTCAGCGACCTGCCCGAGGCGGCGTTCTGTCGTCACCTGACCGAGACAATCGGCGTCGCGGCGATCCCGCTCTCGGCCTTCTACCGCGACGGCTTCGACCAGGGCATCGTGCGCTTTTGTTTCGCCAAGCAGGATGCGACGCTGGATCTGGCACTGCAGCGGCTCTCGGCTCTCTGAGCCTTCGCTCAGGTCTTCGGTTCGGCCGGCGGCGGGTCGAGCGTAATGAGGTCCGAGCCGAGGGTGAAGTCGGGTCGCGACACGGCGGTCTCGGACGACTCGGCCGCGGGTTCTGCAACCGGTACGGACAGGTCGAGATCGGGCACGATGCCGCGATCCAGGCCGCGCGCATGCTCCGCCTGCACGCGCATCGGTATCGTGCTCGACATCAGTTGCGCCACGTGGCTGCTGCCGCTGATGCCCTCGAGCAGCGGCAGCGGGAGATCGACCTGATCGACGCGGTCGGAATCGGCCACGTCGAGCCGGTCGCGCGCGATTGCATAGAGGAAGAGAAGGTCACGGTATGCCGCCAGGTCGACCGGCGGGCGTGGCTCGTCGGTACGCCACACCAGCGTTTCGATCAGCGCCGCGGCGTCGCCGGGGCGGATCCATATCGACTGGATCGAGCGCAGCAGTTCGGGCGATTCGTCGAGTGCCAGCCCCTCGGACACCGGCTCGTCCCATGCGCCGATCTGCGCGTTGAATCGCTGGTTGAAACCTTCGCGCGTGGCCTCGAATCCCTCGCGATCGCCGCGTCGGCGATAGATTTCGGCGAGCTTGAGATAAGGCATCGGGCTTGTCGCACCGGGCCCGCGCGCGTGGCCGAGCAGCAGATCGATCGCGGCATCTTCCTGCCCGAGGGCGAGGAAAAAATCGGCCTGCTGTTCGAGATCGAACAATTCTTCCACGCTGAGCGCGCCCCGCGCGGCGCTGGACCGGGAGTCGGGCGCGTTCGGCTGGCCGGGCAAGGTCATCGCGAAGCCGCGCGTGGTCTGCGCGCCGAACCCGCCGTCGTCGTCATCGTCGACTACACCGTCGCCGCCTTGCTGCGACGCGCCGAATACCGAAACCGATGCCGGTGCCAGCGTGGGCGCCACTGTGGCCACCTCCACAGGTGCAAGGGCGGACGGTTTCCACCACGTGCCGGCGTTGCCGCTTTGCACGCGACGCCACAGCAGCGCGACGCCGACCAGCGCGAGCCCGGCCGCGAGCACCGCCAGGAGGCTGAACCAGGGATCGCGCCCGCCGCCCGCTTCGAGTTCGCGCAGGCGCGATTCGAGGCCGGCAACCGAACGCTGCAAGGCCTGGTTCTGAGTGCGCAGGCGCTCGAACTCGGCGCTGGTCGAAGGTGCGGCGGCGGTTGCGGGCAGCGTGCCCGGGGCCGCGGCCGTGGGCACGGTCGCGGTGCCCGGCGCCGCCGCGGCAGCCGTCGGCGCCGAGGCCGCGGCGGCCGCGCCGGGACGCAGCGCCGGTCCGGTATCGGCCTCGAGTTGAAGCCGCGGGCCACCCGCCCCGACCGCGCTGGCACCCGCCGCGCTGCTGCGCGCCGCCGTGGTGGCGGCCGGCGCACGGATCGTGGCGCGCGGCGTCGCCGGCACCGCGACCGCGACGGGCGGTGACGCGGCGCGGCTGCGCTCGGCCGGCCGGGCCGCGACGCGCGGGGCGGCAGGACCGGTCCGGTTGCGCGCCGGCTCCGCCGTCGTCCTTCGAGTCGCGTCGCGTCGCGGAACGACAGGCCGCGGCAACGAGAAATTCGATTCGATCCGCGGGCCCGGCTCGAGCGCCGGACTGCCGAGGGCGACCGGCGCTTCAGACAGCGCCGGCGCGCCGGCGCGCCGTTCCGGCGCGCCCGCAACGAGAGCGGGTAGCGGTCCCTCGCCACGCGCCGCCTCCACCGGCGGCGGATCGGCGAAGACGATGAAGCTGCGCGATACGCGCGAGCCGCAGCCGATCGTCGCGTTGATAGTCACGACAGGCTCGTCGATCACGCCGGTGGTCGTGATGCGCAGCAGTCGTTGGGTCGCATTCGGGCCGCCGCCCAGGCTGATGCGAATCTGGTTCGGCGGCACGCGGCTGTCGCCTGCCTGCACCTCGGCCACGATGCAGGCCTCGGTCAGAGCATCGTGTGGTTCCACGCTCAACTGGGTCGAGAAATTCAGGCGCTGCCCGAGCACCGTGGTGCTGTCGACCCGACCGAATCCCAAGGCCAGCGCCGCGGTGGGCGCAAGACTGAGCAGGTGGCAGAGGGTCAGCAGCGAGAGGGCATTGCGCATGCGTGGGGGCTTGCAAAGTCGCGGGCACTCTAGCATGGCGTTCCGCGCGGACCCGGCCGCAACGCGCTGCGGACGGTGCGCATGACACAATTCCACACGCGGCTGCGCGCCGCCCACGGCCCACCCCTTCCCCGATCGCCCGATGCCTTCCGAGTTGCTCACCGCGCGCCACGGCAGCGCGCTCGTCCTGACGATGCGCCATCCGGCATCGCTCAATTCGCTGTCGAACCAGCTCGTCGCGGCCTGCGCCGAAGCGCTCGACGTGGCGGAGAGTGATCCCCGTGTGCGCTGCGTTGTGCTGCGCGGGGACGGCGCCCATTTCAGCTCGGGCGTCGACCTCGAATCAGACGGCGACAGCGCGTCGCTTGACGATGCGGTCGAGGCGCTGGCTGAGTCGCTGCGGGTCTTTCCGAAGCCGGTGCTCGGCGCGGTCGAAGGGATGGCGATCGGAGGCGGCTTTGCGCTGGTGCTGGCCTGCGATCTCGTGGTCGCGGCGCGCGACGCCAGCTTCGCCCTCGGCCGCGCCGACGATCGACCCACCGGCGAGAGCGACGCCGTCTCGCAACTTGCGCGCTGGCTGCCGACGCCGCTGCTCCAGCAGCTCGAGTGGTTCGGCGAACCACTCGATGCGGCACGCCTGCATGGGCTCGGACTTATCGGCTGGGTCTGCGACAGCGGGTGTGCTTTCGACGACGCGCTGCGCGTGGCCGAACGGCTGGCCGGGTCCGACCCGGACACACTCACCGCCGCCAAGGAGCGGGTCCACGCGGCCAGTCGGAGCGGTTACGCAGGCCAGGCGAATGCCGAGCGCCAGACCCTGCTGGACTTGATGGCACCGGCGGTGCCATCACGTATTTCCGATCGTCAGGCGTCGTAGCCCGGGTTGATCCGGTCGAGCCGGCGCAGCAGCCCCGGCCAGGTGAGCGCGCCGCCGCCGACGCCGCGCGTGACTTGCGCCATCTGCGCCTTGGCGCCGGCGATGAATTGCGGATCGACCGAAATCAGCTCGGTGCCGCCCGACATCGCCCGGACCTGGATCGTGCAGACGGCCTCGAACAGGTACATCGCCAAGAACGCGTCGGCCACGCTTTCGCCCACCGTCAGCAGGCCGTGGTTGCGCAGCATGAGAAAGGTATTCGCACCCAGGTCGGCCGCCAGGCGCGGCTTCTCGTCGTCGCGCAGCGCGACACCTTCGTAGCCGTGGTAGCCCAGGCTGGCGAGCACGAAGATCGACTGCTGCGAGATCGGCAGCACGCCGCCCTTTTGCGCCGACACCGCGATGCCGTTTAAGGTGTGCGTATGCAACACGCACTGGGCATCGTGGCGCACCGCGTGGACGGCACTGTGGATCGCGAAGCCGGCCGGGTTCACGTCGTAAGGCGAATCGTCGAGCTTGTTGCCCGAGGTATCAATCTTGACCAGGCTCGAGGCCGTGATCTCCTCGAACATCAGGCCGTAGGGGTTGATCAGGAACTGGTTGTCGGCCCCGGGAACGCGCACGCTGACGTGGGTGAAAACGAGGTCGTCCCACTTGAACGCGGCCACGAGCCGATAGGCGGCGGCGAGGTCGATCCGCGCCTGCCATTCTTCGACACTCACCTGCGGGCGACGGTCGGAGATTTCGAGCAAGGACGATGGTTTCACGGGGCGTCTCCTTTGTGGACAATCGAAATCGGCGACGAACATTACACCCAGGAGACTGCGATGGACTTCAGCTATTCCCCCAAGACCCAGGAACTTCAGTCCCGCCTGCTGCGCTTCATGGACGAGCATATCTACCCCAACGAGCAGCGCTACTGGCAGGAGATCGACGAGAACACCAAGGCCGGCAAGCGTTGGACGCCGCTGCGCACCATCGAGGACCTCAAGCCGAAGGCGCAGGCGCAGGGCCTGTGGAATCTCTTCCTGCCCGAAAGCGCCGAGGGCGCCGGCCTCACCAACCAGGAGTACGGTCCCCTCGCCGAGATCATGGGCCGGGTAATGTGGTCGAGCGAGGTCTTCAATTGCTCGGCGCCGGACACCGGCAACATGGAAACCATCGTGCGCTACGGCAATGCTGAGCACAAGAAGCGCTGGCTCGAGCCGCTGCTGCGCGGCGAGATCCGCAGTGCCTTCGCGATGACCGAGCCCGCGGTCGCATCGAGCGATGCGACCAATATCGAGTCGCGCATCCGCCGCGACGGCGACGACTATGTCATCGACGGCCGCAAGTGGTGGATCTCGGGCGCCGGCGACCCGCGCTGCAAGGTCTATATCTTCATGGGCAAGACCGACGCGGAAGCGCCGCGCCACTCGCAGCAGTCGATGATCCTGGTGCCGGCCGATGCGCCCGGCATCACGGTCGTGCGCCCGCTGCAGGTCTTCGGTTTCGACGACGCGCCGCACGGCCATTGCGAGATCGTGTTCGACAAGGTGCGCGTGCCGGCCAGCAACATCCTGCTCGGCGAAGGGCGCGGTTTCGAGATCGCGCAGGGCCGGCTCGGGCCGGGACGCATCCACCACTGCATGCGCCTCGTCGGCCTGGCCGAGCGCGCGCTTGAACTGATGTGCAAGCGCGCCACCTCGCGCGTCGCCTTCGGCCGCAGCGTCGCCGAACAGGGCGTGACGCGCGAGCGCATCGCCGAGGCACGTTGCATGATCGACCAGTCGCGCCTGCTCACGCTGAAGGCGGCGTGGATGATGGACGTGGCGGGCAACAAGGCGGCCAAGTCCGAGATCGCGATGATCAAGGTCGTCGCGCCGAACATGGCGTGCAAGGTTATCGACTGGGCGATGCAGGTCTACGGCGGCGCCGGCATGTGCCAGGACACCCCGCTCGCTTATTCGTACACCATGGCGCGCACCCTGCGCTTCGCCGACGGGCCCGACGAAGTGCATCGCAACGCAATCGCCAAGCTCGAGCTCGGCAAGCACGGGTAGAGGTGGCGGCTCTTTGATCGGCCGCCCGGTTCAGCGCCGATCGCGGTTGCCCAGTCCCTGCGGCTGCAGGTCCTGCCAGGCGGTCGATGCGCTAGTCGGCCAGTCGGTCACGCTCGACAGCCGGTGTCGTGCGGTCGCGAGCACGGCCTGCTCGACGCCGATCTCGAACAATTGCACCGCCTGCGCCAGCTTGGCGGCGTGCGGCTCGGCGAGCTGCATGCGCAGGTAGGTGCGCCCGCGCATCGCCATCAGCAGAAAAGGCGGCTGCCCGCGCAGCAAACCCATGCTGGCCGATTCGAGGCACCGAGCGAGCGGGCCCTCGATCCACGCGAGCCCGGCCGCCGGGACGCTGGCGACCGCGCCGAACAGCGGCTTGATATTCTTCAGCGTCGACAGCTCGACCTTGGCGAACATCACGAGCCAGCGCATCTCCTCGGGAGTCGTTTCTCCGATCTGGGTCTGCGTGCTTTCGACGAACTGTTCGTACGTCTGGCGCTCGAGCTGCTCCATGAGCGGCAGCGCGAGCACCAGCATCTGGATGTCCGAGGTGAGGTCGACCTCCATGCGCAGGCGCAGCTCGTGGCCTTCGATATAGGCGCGCTGCGGCGGACCCCACTCGAGCCGCCACGACCGGCCTTTTGCGGCGCCGTCGATCACGAAACCGTCCACCTCGCGCGCGCGCTTGAAGCCATAGCCCTGCTGGCGTGCCCACGCGGCCACATCGGCATGGCCGCCGCCGACCGTGTGGGAAAAGATGCGCTTGATGGCTTGCAGCATGGGGGCGGCTTGAATCAACTAGAGTTGTCTGCCGCCACGCGTGGCATGCACGGGAGCCGCAGATGATCGAAGTGTATTCGTGGGCCACACCCAA
Organism: Burkholderiaceae bacterium; assembly: GCA_039920165.1. GTDB lineage: Bacteria > Pseudomonadota > Gammaproteobacteria > Burkholderiales > Burkholderiaceae_C > JBDSEG01. Next base: position 3,994 of record JBDSEG010000084.1, on the reverse strand, counting down.
TGGCCACAAGGTCCACATCATGCTGGAAGAGTGCGGCCTGCCGTACAAGGCAGTTCCGGTCGATATCGGTGCTGGTGAGCAATTCAACCCGGATTTCCTCGCCATCAGCCCGAACAACAAGATTCCGGCGCTGGTCGACCCGCAAGGGCCCGACGGGCAACGCCTTGCCCTGTTCGAGTCGGGCGCGATCCTGCTGTACCTCGCCTCCAAGACCGGCCGCTTCCTGCCCGACGACGTGCGCGGGCGCTTCGAGACGCTCGAGTGGCTGATGTTCCAGATGGGCGGCGTCGGACCCATGCTCGGTCAGGCACACCACTTCCGCATCTATGCGCCGAGCAAGATCGACTATGCGATCGAGCGCTATACCAACGAGGCGCGGCGCCTGTACGGCGTGATGGACCGGCGCTTGGCCAAGACCAAATATATCGCGGGCGCGCAGTACACCATCGCCGATATCGCGATCTTCCCGTGGTTGCGTTCGTGGAAGAACCAGGGCATCGACTGGAACGATTATCCGCACCTGCGCGGCTGGTTCGACGAAGTCGGCGCGCGCCCGGCGGTGCAGCGCGGCGTGGAGGTGCTGGGCGGACTGCGCAAACCGCTGGTCGATGACAAGGCGCGTGAAGTGCTGTTCGGGGCGACCCAATATGCGCGCCACTGAGATGCCCGCCGTACGCCGGCCTTTGTCGGGTCTGCTGCTGATCTGCGGGCTGATGCTGGCTGCATCCGCGGCGCGGGCCGAATCGATCGGCGAGGTCGACACGGTCTTCAAGCTCATCGGCCCGGATCACAAGATCGTCGTTGACGCCTACGACGACCCGAAAGTGAACGGCGTGACGTGCTATGTCTCGCGCGCCAAGACCGGCGGCATCAAGGGCGCGGTGGGACTGGCCGAGGACAAGTCCGATGCATCCATCGCCTGCCGGCAGGTGGGCCCGGTGTCGTTCACCAAGCCGCTTGCGCTGCAGGAAGACGTTTTCGACGTGCGCCTGTCGATCCTCTTCAAGAAACTGCACGTCGTGCGCATGGTCGACCGCAAGCGCAACGCGCTGATCTACCTGACCTACAGCGACCGCGTCATCGAAGGCTCGCCGCAGAACAGCGTGACGGCCGTGACGATCGACCGGGCCACGCCGATCCCGGTGAAGTAGCCCGACGCAGCGACCCGGCAGAGTCACGCGCCCGGGCAATCCGGTCAAGCGGCCGCACGCGCGCCGGTCATGGCAGGCGCTTGTCCAGCGGGCGTGCAGCTGCGGCACCGCGCTTTCACTGCACCGCCTCGCATCATTTTGCTGCGGCAGCATCGAAAGCTGGCGATGACGACCCCTTTGCGGCGGAACATCTGATTCACTACCTTCTGCAGAGGAAATCCAAGGGCCTATCTCGTGCCGTCCGGATCGACGAGGTTCGGCAGTTCGTTTCGAGCGGCTGGCGGTGATCGTGGTGGCGTTGCTCTACCGGCTGTTCATGGTGCGCAGAGGTGCGGGCGAGAACCTTGCGGGGTGGTCAGGGGCGCGGTCACATGCGATCAGCACTGGCGGCACGCCCGACGCCGGAGTGAACTCCCGGCAAGCGGGTTCACTCACCGTCACGACGCGGTGGATGCACGTCTTCGGGATCCGCCATGATCGCCTGTCCGGCCGCATAAGCCTGTGCGACCTCTCGCAGTGTCGTCATCTGCCTGCGGTAGTTCGCGCACCCCGAACACATCCACAGATGCGCGCCCAGTGCAATCTTCTCGCGAAGGCGCAGCGACCGTTCCATTTCCTCGGAACACAGTTCGGCGACCCCCTTGCAATTCAACATGTTCCGTCTCCAGGGCGACCCCAACCGTTGTCCATGCAGGTTCTCAGCTTGAGCCGGGCGCGGTGGAGGATGACGTGGCAATTGCTGGTCGAGATACCCAGCTGCAGGCAAATCTCGTTCGACTCGAACCCCAGAAACTCGCGCATCATGAACACCCGCCCGGTGGCGCTTGGAAGGTGATCGAGGCAAGTCTCGAACACGGCCCAGAACTGGCGCGCTCGCATCGACTCTTCCGGATTCGGCCAGGCGACCGGACGCGAGCTGTCCCGCCAGCCGCCCTTCTCGTTGAACAGCGCCTCCAGCTTCTCCTCCCAGTCCTCGCCGTCTTCCATCAGGCTCGACATCGGCACGGTGCGCTTGGCCGTGCGCAGGTGGTCGATGATTCGGTTGCGAAGAATCGCGAACACCCAAGTTTTCAGTGTGGATTGGCCCGCGAAGCTCGAAGCGTGGCGCAGCGCGGCCTCGATCGACTCCTGCACCAGATCCTCAGCAGACCCCGCATCGCGAAGTTGAAGTAGCGCAAACCGAAGCATGTCGGCACGCAGCGAGATCAATGCGTCCGCGCTGATGCCCGATATGGCGCCTGGCACGGCGGCGGCCGAGGCTACTGCGGGCGGAATCGATGCCACTCAGTCGTCCCGCCCGCGCTGCGCTTGGTCGCGTGCGGCGCTGTAGCTGTATGCACAGTACAGCACCAAAGAGTTCACCTGATCAACAAGATGATTCAGCCGCACGATTCATCCCGAGTTGGCACGGACGCGTGGCGCAAGCCGCTCGGGCAAGCCGCTGCACGATCGCGCACAGATCGAAGCGGCGGTTGAACAGGTACTGCACCTGCGCGAGGTATCGATGCGCGTATTTGACGAAGGCGAAGGCGCGGTACGTGCCGGCAGCGCGGTCTTCAGGTTGCCGAGGATCGTGTTGACGGCCGGGAACGACGGATGCTTGACGCTGGCTGCGCCGCCGCCGGTGATGTGTTGTTCGCGCCGGACCCCCATGCCTCGAACCGCGCTGAAGCATCCCAGGCCGTCGGAGACGAGCGTGGCCGGCGCAGCCAGCGAAGCCGAAGCGAAATCCTCGATCGAGCCCTTGGTGAACGCCCGCTGGGACAGGCACATCAGGATCGGCGCGACCGGCTCGGCGGCCGCACGGTAAGAAATCGGGGGATGGGCCGTCGAAAGGGCGTAGCCGCACGGATGATTCATGCGCATCACTCTACCCCTGCTCGTCCGCTCCGACTGCAGGTCAACCTGGGGTACAGCAACCAGAGTTGCCGGCCCCCGTAAATGCCGGGCCGAACCGCACCGAGGATATGTCTGCAGACAGCACCAACATCGCATCGATGGCGCGCATGGTCGCCGATGAGGCCAGCCGTCGGTCGTATGCTTCAACGGCCGACTTCAACTGGTACAACCCGGCCGGCAGCTCTTAAGCGCCCCGCGTCGGCCTCACCTCGAATGGAGATCACATGAACATCAAGGCCCTGGCCTTCGACACTGGTGGCACGGTGTTGGACTGGCACGGCGGACTCGTCGCAGCGATGTCAGCCGTCGGCGCGGTCCATCACCTCGCGCCCGACTGGCACGAGGTGGTCAACGATTGGCGCCGGCGCTCAATGATGGGGATCGTCGGCCAGACCCAGCCGGCATTCAACATGGACGAGGTGCACCACCGCACACTGGACGAGACGCTCGCGCACTTCGGGTTGCAGGGCTTCAACGAGGCCCAGCGTGATCGGATCTGGCGCAGCTGGCATGCGCTCGACACCTGGCCCGACTTTCCGGGCGCGCTGGCCACCCTGCGCAAGGCGCTGCCGGTGGTGTCGTTCACGATGCTGCCCACCTCGCTGGTGGTCGATGTGTCGCGCCGCAACGGCATCACCTGGGACGCTGTCATCTCCTGCGAAATGATCGGCGTCTACAAGCCCCACGCTGAGGCATATGCCACCGCCGCGCGCTGGATGGGTCTGGAGCCTGCGCAGATCCTGATGGTTGCCTGCCACAACTTTGACCTCAATGCGGCGAACCACGCTGGTTTCCGGACGGCCTTTGTCCGGCGCCCGTCGGAATGGGGCCCTGCCGGTCCACCCGACCCGAACCCGAACATGGACTATGACTTCGTCGTCGATGACTTCGGTTCGCTCGCCCAGACTGTCCTGTCTGCCCACTGACTTCCGGAGAACATAATG
>JBDSEG010000083.1:0-14131 GCA_039920165.1 Burkholderiaceae bacterium | reverse complement strand
GCGTCGCGGCATCGACATAGACCAGGGCCACCTCGAGTTCGCTCAGGCCGCGCGCGCGGCACAGCAGCGCCGCATAGGTCTCGACCTGGGCCCAGTGCAACTCGCTGCGGTTGGCCGGGATGGCGGCCGGATCGCCGCGAACGGTCTTGATCTCTTCGAGCCGGTTGCGCTGCGCATCGAAGCCGTCGGCGCGCCCGCGCACGCGCAGCGCGCCGTGCCGGCCTTCGAGGGCGATCTCGCGTTCGTAGTCGCTCGCGCGCCGGGCTGCGACGCCGGCCTGCCCGGCCAGGCCCTCGAGCGCGGTTGCCGACGGCGTGAAGCGGCGGTCGAGGTCGCCGCGCTTGGCGGTGAACTCGCACAGGCTGCGCACCGAGACGGTGTAGGCGTGGATCTGCGTCGCGTTCGCGGCCAGTGCAGCGGCGAGGGTAGCTGGCGCGTCGGTGGGCGGCCGGGCGCGTTCGAGGCAGATCGGAGCGGGCATCGGGCCGATTGTCGGGACCCCGCGCCCGCCCGCCCGCGCTATCGGCCGGAGCCGGGCGGGGAGTCGGGGATCTCGCGCGCCTCGATGTCGACGATCTCGCCGCTGGGCGGGCGGCGCACCGCGCGCGGCCAGCGTGCGGATGCGGCGTCCGAAGGACCGTGCGGGCGGTGCCCGAGCGGCGCCGGCGGCGCGCCGCGGAACCGCCGCCGTAACCAGACGATGGCGCCAACCGTCACCGCGGTGACAAGCGCCACCAGCAGCAACACCAGCGCGATCGCAAACGCCGCCATCACCCACAGCACGCCGAGCGCCATCGGCCATCCGCGCGTACGGGGCCGGCCGGCGGACCGGGCGCGTCGCCAGGCGGCGCGCAGGTCGGGCGGGAACAGCGGGTCGCGCATGCGCTCAATCGTCGCGGCTGCCGCCGAAGATGCCCAGCAGCATCAGCAGAGACTGGAACACGTTGTACACGCTCAGATACACGCCCAGCGTGGCGGTGATGTAGTTCGTCTCGTGCCCGTCGCGCACCCGCTTGAGGTCGTGCAGGATGAAGGCCGAGAAGATGCCAATCGCGATCACCGCCAGCGTGATCATCAGTACGCTTGATTGCAGGAAGAAGTTGGCGATGCCTGCCACCAGAAGCATCACCGCGCCGATGAAGAGCCACTTGCCCATCGCGCTCAGGTCGCGCTTGATCATCGACGACAGGCTCGCCATGCCGAGGAAGATGACGCCGGTGCCGGCGAACGCCGTCATGATCAGCCCGGCGCCGTTGGTCAGTCCGAGCACGCTGCCGATCAGGCGCGCGAGCATCAGGCCCATGAAGAACGTGAAGCCGAGCAGGATCGGCACCCCGGCGGCATTGTTCTTGGTCTTCTCGATCGCGAACATGAAGCCGAATGCGCCGATCAGGAACACGCCGAGGCCGATCCCCGGCGTGATTGCCTGCGCGAGGGCGGTGCTGACGCCGATCCATGCGCCGAGCACGGTGGGCACCATCGACAGCGCGAGCAGCCAGTAGGTATTGCGCAGCACGCGGTCCTGCTGTCCGGTCGAAAGTGCCGGTGCGGCGCTGCCGCCGAGGGGGGATCCGACTTGCTGGAGGTTCATGGCTTTCCTTCGTCGTGGGCGATGGGGTTGTCGTGCGGGCCGGCCCACCGGACGGCAACGCGTGACGAGATCAATCTAGGTCGTGCGATGTTTCATGTAAATGCGAAACTTTCGGTCGCAGGCACAAGTTAAATCGTATCGACGTGCTCAGTGCGCCGCACTGCGTGCCAGCTTGCGCTTGGCGCGCGAGCGGATATTGAGCGCTTCGACCGCGAGCGAGAACGCCATCGAGGCATAGATGTAGCCCTTGGGCACGTGGACGTCGAACGCTTCCGCGGTGAGCGCCATGCCCACCATCACCAGAAAGGCGAGCGCCAGCACCTTGACCGACGGATGGCGGTCGACGAATTCGCCGATCGGCTTGGCGGCGAACAGCATCACCCCGACCGACGCCATGACCGCCGCAATCATCACGCTGATCTGGTCGACCATTCCGACCGCCGTGATGACCGAGTCGAGCGAGAACACGATGTCGATGATCGCGATCTGGCCGATCACGCCCCAGAACACGTTCGCACCCTTGCCGTCCGCTGACGGGCCATGTTCGTCGTGGGCCTCAACCTGCTGGAAGATTTCGTGCGACGCCTTGTAGAGCAGGAACAGACCGCCAAGCAGGAGCACCAGGTCGCGCCCGCTGATGCCCTGGCCGAAGACCGCGAACAGGTCGGCCGTGAGCCCCATCACCCAGCTCAGCGACAGCAGCAGCAGGATGCGCGAGACCATCGCGAAACCGAGCCCAAGGCGGCGTGCGCGTTCGCGCTGCTCGGCGGGCAGGCGGCTGACGAGGATCGAGATGAAGATGATGTTGTCGATGCCCAGCACAATCTCCAGGGCGGTGAGCATGGCGAATGCGATCCACACATTCGGGTCGAGCAGGAGGTCCATGGCGGGCAGGGCGGGGCCGAGTCGAAACGATCCACTTTAGGCAGTTGCACCTAGAGCGTAAAGTCGTAGCTCGTTGTGTTTCAGTTCGAGAAAACCGAAGCAAGGGCGCACCGGATGAACTTCAAGCACCTCCATTATTTCTGGGCCGCAGCCAAGGCGGGCGGCATCGTGCGTGCTGGCGAGCAGCTGCACGTATCGCCGCAGACGCTGTCGGGGCAGATCAAGTTGCTCGAGGGGCGGCTGGGCTGTGCGCTCTTTCGCAAGGTCGGGCGCGGCCTCGAGCTGACCGACTCGGGCCGGCTCGCACTCGGCTATGCCGAGCAGATCTTTGCTCTCGGCGCCGAACTCGAAGCCAAGGTCGGGCAGCAGCGGCGCGGCGCGCGGGAAGTGGATTTCCGGGTTGGCATCGCCGATTCGGTGCCTAAGGCGATTGCCTACCGCCTGCTCGAACCCGCGCTCGCGGTCCCGGGCGAAGTCCGATTGATCTGCCACGAGGGGCGGTTCCAGGATCTGCTCGGTCGACTGGCGGTCCACCGGCTCGACCTCGTCATCGCCGACGAGCCGATGGGCCGCCAGGTCAGCGTCAAAGCCTACAACCACCTGCTGGGATCGACTGCGATGACCTTCTTCGCCGCGCCCTCGCTCCGGCGGTCCCTCAACGGTGCGTTTCCGCAGTGCCTGGACGGCGCACCGATGCTGGTGCAGGGCGAGTCGTCGGCAATGCGCCAGCGCTTCGAAGTCTGGCTGTCGACGCATCGCATCCGGCCACGGGTCATCGGCGAGTTCGACGACGCCGCACTCATGAAGGCGTTCGGCGGCGAGGGCCGCGGGGTCTTCATGACGCCAAGCGTGCTCGAGTCCGAAACTGCCGCGCAATACGGCGTGCGCGTGATCGGCCGCAGCGACGAGCTGGTCGAGGAATTCTACGCGGTGAGCGTCGAGCGGCGCATCACCCACCCCTGCGTCGCCGCGATCACCGACGCGGCGCGCGAGCAGCTGTTCGGGGGTTGACGGGCGCCGACGGTGCGTCGAGGTGACGCACTGCCCGGCCGCGCCAGTCACGACGGCGCGGTCGAAAAGAGGCTCAACGCACCCACAGCCGCGCCACGCTCGCCAGCGCGGCAAGCGCCGCCGAGCCAGCGGCGAGCGCGAGCGCCCAAACAGGTCCGGCCGCACCGGCGAGGCCGAAGCACAGCGCGACCGCGGCGGCGCCGCTGGTCTGCCCGAGCAGCCGCGCGGTGGCGATCACACCGCTCGCACCGCCGCTGCGATGGGCCGGCGCGCTCGACATCAGGGCGCGCAGGTTGGGCGACTGGAACATGCCGAAGCCGACGCCGCACAAGGCCATGCGCCAGACGATGTCGGGCACGCTCGGCGCTTCCGGCAGCAGCGCGAGCGAGAGCATGCCGCCGCTCAGCAAGGCGAGGCCGGCGCCGCCGAGCAGGCCGGGCGGGTAGCGGTCCGACAGCCGTCCGGCGATCGGCGCGGCGAGGGCCACGACGACGGCCCACGGCAGGAGCAGGAAACCGGTCTCGACCGGATCGCGATGCAGCACGTTCTCGAAATAAAAGGGCAGCGAGACGAACGCCAGCCCCTGGGTCGCGAAGGCCGTCAGTGCGGTCAGCGCCGAGAGTGCGAAGAGCGGCCGGCGCAGCAGGTCGACCGGCAGCATGGGCGCCGGATGTCCGCGCTGGCGCCGCAGCAGCAATGCGCCGAACACGAGGGCCGCGGCGAGCGGCAGCACGACCATCGGCCAGGGCTCGCGCTGCGCGGCATTGGCGAGCGCATAGACCAGCGCCGCAAAACTGCCCGCGGTGAGCCCGGCGGCGAGCGGGTCGAAGCGGTGCTCGTGTGCTGCGCTGCGAGGCAGCCCCGGCAGCGCGAACGCGAAGGCGACCGCGCCGAGCGGAATGTTGATGAGGAAGAGCCACGGCCAGGCTGCGACCGACAGCACCAGCGAAGCGATGCTCGGGCCGGCGGCAAAACCAACACCGACCACGAACGCATTCAGTCCGACACCGCGCCCCAGTCGCGCGGCCGGATAGATCATTCGCACGAGCGCGATATTCACGCTCATCAGCGCACCGGCGCCGATGCCCTGCACGGCGCGCGCCGCGGTCAGCTGGGGCAGCGTGGTGGCGAGGGCGCACAGCAGCGAGGCGACGACGAAGGCGCCGAGCCCGCCCAGGTAAACCCGGCGCGGCCCGATCCGGTCGCCGAGCGCGGCGAACGGCAGCAGCACCGCGACGACGGTGAGCTGGTAGGCATTGACGATCCAGATCGATGCGGCCGGGGTGGCGCGCAGATCGGCGCCGATCGCCGGCAGCGCGGTATTGGCGATCGCGGTATCGAGCGATGCGAGCGCAACCGCCAGCAGCACCGCCGCCATAGCGCGCCGCTCGGCCGGCGTCAGCCGGGTCGCCGGCGCCGTCACGGCGCCGGCTTCAGCCTGGCTCAGTGCCCGGCCACCTGGCCGCGGATCTCACCGCCCGGGTTGGCGGCGGTGTGCAGGTTCGCATACCACTTGCCGGCCACCAGGTCGGCCATTTGCGCTTCGGTCAGCACCGCGCTGCCGGTGATCGGGCTCGCGGTTCCGGCAAAGGGCAGCGCCACGCCGGCATTCGCACCCGCCGCCGCCGGACCGTGGAAGTGGCCGGCCGAAACCGGGCCGGTGAGGCCGCTGTACGTCACGGTGTAGCGCAGCGTGCGCGTCGCCTTGTCCAGATTGGTCACGACGGTGCCCGTGCCGGCGCTCGTATTGGCCGGGACTTCCTGGGCAGCGGTCATTCGATTGGTGACGCCCGCCGGGCTGGCCATCATCGAGCCAGACGACGAGCCGCCGGGCATCATCGAGCAGCCTGTCATGGCGAGGGCGGCGACGAGCAGGGTCGCGCCGAAGAGGGGTTTGGATCGCAGCATGTGATTCTCCTGAAGATGCAGCGCCATCCGACCCGGAAAGCCCCGGTCGCGATGGCGCGTCGGGCATCATAGGTTGCGCCCCTCACCCGCCGAGTCGCCGGGGCTTCGGCGCACGCGCGCAGGGACCTTGCGATCGCGGTTCGCCGCAGGAGAACAATCGGCTCCTCGCCCAACTTTGCGGAGATGCGAATGACGCGTTCGCCCCTGACCCTGCGCCTGCACGAGCGCGACAACGTGGCCATCGTCGCCAACGACGGCGGGTTGCCGGCCGGAAGCCGGCTCGCCAGCGGCCTGGTACTTGCCGAGCGAATTCCGCAGGGCCACAAGGTCGCGCTCACCGATATCGCCGCGGGTGCGGCGGTGCTGCGCTACGGCATCGCGATCGGGCATGCGGTCGAAGCGATTCCGGCCGGCGCCTGGGTCCACGAGCGGCGCCTGCGCATGCCGGGTGCCCGCAGCCTCGACGGTCTGCCGATCGCGACCGTCCGTCCGGCGCCGCAGCCGCCGCTCGAGGGCCATACCTTCGAGGGCTTCCGCAACGCCGACGGCTCGGTCGGCACGCGCAATATCCTCGCCATCACCCAGACCGTGCAGTGCGTCGCCGGCGTGACCGACTACGCCGTGCGGCGCATCAAGGCCGAGTTGTTGCCGCGCTACCCCTACGTGGACGACGTGGTGTCGCTCGAGCACGGCTACGGTTGCGGCGTCGCCATCGACGCGCCCGATGCCGTGGTGCCAATCCGCACCCTGCGCAATATCAGCCTGAACCCGAATTTCGGCGGCGAGGTGATGGTCGTCAGTCTGGGCTGCGAGAAGCTGCAGCCCGAACGGCTGCTGCCTCCCGGCAGCTTCCCGATCGTCGACGAGCGCATTCCCGAAGGCGTGCCGCTCGACGTGGTGCGGCTGCAGGACGATGCGCACGTCGGCTTCATGTCGATGGTCGACTCCATCGTGCGCCAGGCCGAGGTCCATCTCGAACGCCTGAATGCGCGTCGGCGCGTGACCGTGCCGGCGAGCGAACTCGTGGTCGGTGTTCAATGCGGCGGCAGCGATGCATTCTCGGGCGTGACGGCCAACCCGGCCGTCGGCCATTGCACCGACCTGCTGGTGCGCGCCGGCGCAAGCGTGATGTTCTCCGAGACGACCGAAGTGCGCGACGGCATCGATCAACTGACCGCGCGTGCCGCGACGCCGGAAGTGGCGCAGGCCATGATCCGCGAGATGGCCTGGTACGACGCCTACCTCGGCCGCGGCAGCGCCGACCGCAGCGCCAACACGACGCCGGGCAACAAGGCGGGCGGTCTGTCCAACATCGTCGAAAAGGCGATGGGATCGATCGTCAAGTCGGGCTCGATGCCGATCACCGGCGTGCTCGCACCGGGCGAGAAGCTCAAGAGCAAGGGCCTGACGTATGCCGCCACGCCGGCGAGCGATTTCATCTGCGGCACGCTGCAGCTCGCCGCGGGCATGAACCTGCATATCTTCACGACCGGCCGAGGCACGCCCTACGGCCTGGCCGCCGTCCCCGTCGTCAAGGTCGCGACGCGCACCGATCTCGCCCGGCGCTGGCACGACCTGATGGACGTGAACGCCGGCAAGATCACCGACGGCGAAGCGACGGTCGAGGAGGTGGGCCAGGAGCTGTTCGATCTGCTGCTCGAAGTCGCGAGCGGGCGCAGGAAAACCTGGGCCGAGCACTGGAAGCTGCACAACGGGCTGGTGCTGTTCAACCCGGCGCCGGTGACTTGAGGTGGCCGCATCAATTCGCGAGGCGCATAAGGAGAGCCGCATGATTTCCAGGAGAACATTGTTGGGTGTCGCGCCCTTTGTCGGCGCGGGAGCGCTGGCGGGAGCAGGTACTGCCTCAGCCCAGAGTGCGCGACGAACCTATCGGCTCGGCTGGCTCAGTGTCGGCGAGATTGGAAAAGAGCCGCAGCACGTCGCCTTCGTGCAGCGACTGGGCGAGCTGGGTTTGGTCGAGGGCCACAGCCTCGTGATCGAGCGCCGCCATGCCGACAACCGGCTCGAGATGCTGCCGCCAATGGCGGCCGAGCTAGCGCGCCTGAAATGCGACGCTTTTTTTGGCAGTGGTCCCGAGGCGAACCTGGCCGCCTTAGCGAGTACAACGCGCGCTACGCCGATCGTTTTCGTCGCGGTCGACTTCGATCCTGTCGCGACCGGAGACGTTGCGAGCCTGGCACGCCCTGGCGGCCGCGTCACCGGCATCACGGCGCTCCAATCGGCCCTACCGTCGAAGCGACTCGAACTTCTAAGGGAAGCGCTGCCGCAGGCCGACAAGGTCGCGGTCCTCGCCAACGAGCAGACCGGCGCGCAACTTGCGCTCACCCGCGGCACCGCGCGCCGGCTTGGCCTGTCGCTGCAGGTGATCGATCTCAAGCGCCCGCCGTTCGACCTGGAAGCCGGCTTCGCAGAAGCGGTTCGCGCTAATGCGCAAGCGATGTTGGTGCTTGGCTCTGCACTGTGGGTGCCCTTGCGCGGCGATATCCACGAGCTTGCCCGGCGAGCGCGTATCCCCACCGTCTTCCACCATGACGTGTGGGTTGCGACCGGCGGGTTCATGTCGTACGGGTTCAGCTTTCCGGCGATATGGCGGCGCGGTGCAGAGATGGTGGCTGCCGTGCTGCGCGGTGCGCGCGTCGGCGAGATGCCGATGGAGCAGCCGACCAGGTACGAGCTCGTCATTAACCTGGGCACTGCGCGGGCGCTCGGCCTTCAACTTCCGCAGTCGATGCTGATTCGCGCTGATCGTGTGATCGGGGGTTGACGCGGCGTTTTCTGGGTCGACCTCAAGGCAGGACCGTAACAGGAGCAGTGTCGTGAACGTGCTCATCGTCGGCGCTGGCCCGGCCGGCCTGTATCTGGCCTACCTGCTCAAGCGCCAGAACCCTTCGGTGCAATTGCGCATCGTCGAGCAGAACCCAGCCGGATCGACTTTCGGCTTCGGCGTGGTGTTCTCCGACCGCGCGCTCGACTTCCTGCGCGAGGACGATCCCGAAACGCATGCGCTCATCGTCCCGGCGATGCAGACTTGGCGCGATCTGACGATCTACCACCGCGGCGAGCGCATCGCGATCGACGGTGTCGGCTTCGCCGCGATCGGCCGCCTGCACCTGCTGCAGCTTATGCAGCAGCGGCTCGCCGCGGTCGGCGTCGCTCCCGAGTTCGAGCATGCGGTGAGCGACCGCGCGGAGCTCGACGGCCACGATCTGGTCGTCGCCGCAGACGGCGCCAATTCCTTCGTGCGACGTGGCCAGGAAGTGGACTTCGGCACCCGCATCGAACCGCTCTCGAACCACTTCGTCTGGTATGGAACGACGAAGCGTTTCGAGACCCTGAGCCAGACCTTCGTCGCCAATGAATGGGGCCACTTCAACGCCCACCACTACCGCTATTCGGACGCGATGAGCACTTTCATCGTCGAGTGCGATCCCGCGACCTGGCAGCGCGCCGGCTTCGCGGGCATGGACGAGGCGCAGACCCGCGCGCGCTGCGAAACGGTCTTCGCGCAAACGCTCGACGGCCACGGCCTGGTCGTCAACAAATCGTTGTGGCGGCATTTTCCGAAGCTCAGCAACCAGCACTGGTACGTCGGCAACCAGGTGCTGGTCGGCGATGCACTGCGCACCGCGCATTTCTCGATCGGCTCGGGCACGCGTCTCGCATTTGAGGATGTGATCGCGCTCGCCAAAGCCCTGCGCGAGAACGCCGACGTGGCGCAAGCACTGGCCGCCTTCGAGGCCGCGCGCCGGCCCATCGTCGACAAGCTCGCCGCCGCCGCCAACACCAGCGCACAGTGGTACGAGGATTTTGCGCAGCATATGCAGCTCGAACCCTGGGCGCTTGCGTGGAGCTATATCCAGCGCAGCGGCCGCGTTGATCCGGACCGCCTGCGCCGCGTCTCGCCAAAATTTCTCGCCGGCTACGAGGCGTGGGCGGGGCGTCGCTGAGCGCAGGGCTGCTTCCTCTCCCCGTCAACCATTCGCGATCCGGCTCACCAGCGCTTTCGTGAACGCCGCCGTGTTGGCCGTGCCGCCTACGTCGCCGGTGCGGATCTTGTCGATGTTGACGGTCGCCGAAATCGCCTCGCGCAGGCGAGCGGCCTGGTCGCTCATCTTCACGTGGTCGAGCAGCATCGCCGCGGCGAGCAGCAGGGCGGTGGGGTTGGCGATGCCCTTGCCGGTAATGTCGGGCGCAGATCCGTGCACCGCCTCGAAGATCGCCGCGTTGGTGCCGATATTGGCACCCGGCGCCATGCCGAGGCCGCCGACCAGCCCGGCGACCAGGTCGGACAGGATGTCGCCGAACAGGTTGGTCGTGACCAGCATGTCGAACTGCCACGGCTTGAGCACGAGCTTCATCGCGCAGGCGTCGATGATCACGGTGTCGAGCTCGAACTTGCCCTTGTACTTGCGCTCGTAGAGTTCGAGGCCGGTCTCCAGGAAGATGCCGGTCAGCGCCTTCATGATGTTCGCCTTGTGGACGATCGTGACCTTCTTGCGGCCGGTCGCCAGCGCGTGTTCGAACGCGAACTCGAGCAGGCGCCGGCTGCCCTGGCGGGTATTGATGCCGGTCGCCATCGCGACGGCGTGCGGGTCGTCGTCGATCTTGATGTAGTGCTCGTGGCCGATATACAGGCCTTCCAGGTTTTCGCGCACCACCACCAGGTCGATATTGTCGTAGCGGCCGCCCGGGATGATGGTGCGCGCCGGGCGCAAGTTGGCGTAGAGCTCGAACTCCTCGCGCAGGCGCACGTTGGACGAGCGATAGCCCTTGCCGGACGGCGTCTCCAGCGGCCCCTTGAGCGCGAGGCGGGTGCGCCGGATGCTGGCGAGCGTGGCATCCGGCAGCGGGTCGCCGGCGGCGGCAATGCCGGCCAGGCCCGCGACCTGGCGGTCCCATTCGAAGCGCGCGTCGAGAGCCTCCAGCACGGCCAGCGCCGCGTCGACGATCTCGGGACCGATGCCGTCGCCGGGGATGAGGGTTACGGGGATGGGAGGGGTCATGCAGGCTTTCGTGTGTTCGGTCGACGGGAGAGGGCGACGCGCCGCGACCGCAACAGGATAACGTCGGCACCTCGGCGAAACCCTGACGGGCTCGCCATCGCCATGGCTGCAGGCCGGCAAGCGCTCGCAAAGGAATCCTCCCATGAACTGCACCACGCGCGACGCGTTCGGCGTCAGCCCCTTGCCGGCAGCAGTCGCAGCCCTCGTCGGTACTCGGCGACGGCAGTTCTGGCTTGCGGCCAGCGTGCTGTGGGCGATGCCACTTGCTGCCCGCGCGCAGGCTGGGAAAACGGTGCGCGTGGGTGTCTTGCTGTTCAGCACGCCGAATGACGATCCGAGTTTCCGCGCTTTTCGCCTGGGCTTGGGCGAACTCGGCTGGATCGAAGGAAAGAACCTGCCGCTGGTTCACCGCTATGCCAAAGGCAAGCCCGATCGGCTCGCCAACTTGGCCGCGGAACTGGTCGCCCTCGATCCCGAGGTTCATTGTTGCCCTCGGCGGCGATGTCGCGCCCTTCGCCCGCAATGCGACGCGGACGATCCCTGTCGTGATGGCCGTCAGCGTGGACCCAGTGCGGTCGGGCCTGGTCAAAAGCCTGGCACAGCCGGGCGGCAACGTGACCGGCGTGACCTTCATTTCGTCCGAGTTGGCTGCCAAGAGACTTCAGCTTCTGAAGGAATCCGCACCGAAGATTGCCCGGGTCGGCGTTCTTTGGAACCCGGACCATATCGATCCGGAATATGCAGAAACCCAGGCCGCCGGGGCAATGCTCGGGATTCACGTTCAATCGCTGGAAGTGCGCGGTCCGTCCGATTTCGACGCAGCGGCTGGCGCAGGCCGGCCAGAAGCCATCGTCGTCGTATCTTCGCGGCTGATGTCCTTCAATCGGCAGCGAATCACCGAATTCGCTGCGCAGCGACATATACCCCTTGTATGTGGGTGGGGCCCGTGGGTCGAAGGCGGAGCGCTGCTGAGCCATGGGCCCGATATCGATGCCAGCGTGCGGCGCGCGGCGGGGTATGTGGATCGAATCTTGAAAGGGGCCGACCCCGCCAGGCTGCCGGTCGAGCAACCCACCCAATTCGAACTCATGATCAACCTGAAGACCGCCAAAGCGCTCGGCCTGGCGATCCCGCAGTCGGTGCTGCACCGCACCGATCGGATTCTCGAGTGAACGGCAGTCGCCGCCGCTGCCCTTGAACCCGCCGGCTCCCCAATCCATGGCACGATTCTCCAAAGGAACCGCGCCATGCTGATCAACTGCGTTGCCTACGAAGCAGGCAAGAAGCTCTCGGACATCACGGTCGAACAGATCAGCGACTACCTCGCGCGACCGGGCTGCTTCGTCTGGGTCGCGCTGCTCGATGCCGATGCGACCGAACTCGCTCAGATGCAGGAGGAATTCGGCCTGCACGAACTCGCGATCGAGGATGCGCGCAAGGGCAACCAGCGGCCGAAGATCGAGGAATACGGCGATGTTGTCTTCGCCGTCATGAAGCTCGCCGAAGCGCACGACCACGAACTCGAGATGGGCGAGGTCGACGTCTTCGTCGGCCACAATTTCGTGCTCTCGGTGCGCACCCACAGCGCGCAGAGTTTTCTGGGGGTGCGCGAGCGCGCCGAGCGCGAGCCGCACCTGCTCAAGCACGGCGCGGGCTTCGTCTTCTATGCGCTGATGGACGCGGTGGTCGACCGCTATTTCCCGATCGTCGAACTGTTCGAGGCCGAGCTCGAAACGATCGAGGATCAGATCTTCGGCCGCGGCGCCGGGCGCGAGAATATCCAGCGCCTGTATGCGCTCAAGCACCGGGTGACCGAACTGCGACACGCGGTGTCGCCGCTCATGGAGTCGACCGCCAAGCTCTTCAGCGGACGCGTGCCGGCCGTTTGCGAAAACAGCCGCGCCTATTTCCGCGATGTCTACGACCATCTGATGCGCATCCACGCATCGCTGGACAGCATCCGCGACACGATCGGCATCGCGATGCAGGTCAATCTGTCGATGGTGACGATCGAGGAGTCCGAGACCACGAAGCGACTCGCCGCTTGGGCCGGCATCTTTGCCGCCGCGACCGCGTTTGCAGGCATCTGGGGCATGAATTTCGAGATCATGCCCGAGCTGAAATGGAAATACGGCTACCCGGCCGCGCTGGGGGTGATCGCGCTCGTCTGCTACGTCCTGTACCGGCGCTTCAAGAAGGTCGGGTGGTTGTGAGAAATGCGCAGAACGAATTCGTGAAGGCAATCTGCGATGTGCCGAATCTAAGGGTCGCGACATCATCTCCACGCTCGCACTGTGCGAATCGACGCCGCTTGCATGGCGCTATGCTCGTCGAGGGAACTTCCATGGCGGCCGTAGGAACGAATGATTGTGCTGATCCCCCGCAACGTGAATCGATTCATCGCCCGCCTGCTGGTTGGCGTGATGGTGTTCGCCCAGATGATGGTCGCCGCATATGCATGCGCGGGAGCGCAGGGCGCGTCGATGCGGCGGGCTGGGGGTTTCGGAACTGACGTGGCCATGTCTGGCACGGCTATGGCCGACCTGGCCGATGGCGACCTCGGCCACGCCGCCATGGATCCGGCTCAGCCCAACCTGTGCGCCGCGCATTGCCAGTCCAGCCAGCAGAATGCCGACGGCAAGCCGTCGCCGAGCGTGTCGGCCGCCATTCCGACCAGTCTGTACCCGCGGGAGCTGACGGTTCTTCACGCCGGCATCCAGCGCGCGTCGACGGCCGCGGATGGTCTGCTGCCCAAGGCGGATCCGCCGCACGCGATCCTGCACTGCTGCTTCCGCATTTGACCTTGGACCCCGGCGAGTGCTGACTGGCCCGGTCGGGCAGGTTCGCCGCCGGGCGTTGCCGTGCCTGTGTGCCGGGCCGCGCAGGCGTCGAAGAGCATAGGCCGGCCATGCATCCCTGCACGTCACGCAGCCCCGGCCCCGCCTGTCGTCGACGAACTGTTTCCCCTGACAACACCGGAAGGATTTCCATGCGATCGAACAAACAGACGATATCCGCTCTCATGCTCGCGTTGGCGATGGCCACCGGCGTGACACTCACTGCCCGCGCTGGGGAGGCCGTGGCACTGACCCACGTGCACGGCCTGTCCTACAGCGCCGACGGCAGCCGGCTGATGATTCCGAGCCACCACGGCCTGGCGATCTACGAGACCGGCGGCAAGGGCCGCTGGTCCAAGGCGGAGGGCCCCAGCCACGACTACATGGGCTTCTCGGCCACCGGCAAAGCCCTGTACAGCAGCGGGCATCCGGCGCCGGGATCGGGCCTCACGAATCCGTTCGGACTGATCAAGAGCGTGGATGGCGGCAAGACCTGGAGCAAGCTCGGGCTCGAAGGCGAATCGGACTTCCACCTGCTGGCGACCAGCTACGGCACCAACGCTGTCTACGTGCACAATTTCGGCAGGAATTCGCGCATGAGCCAGCCGGGCCTGTATCACACCGAAAACGATGGCTTCAAGTGGACGCACGCGACCGCGAAAAGCTTGGGCGGCGAGATCAAGAGCCTGGCGGTACACCCGACCAACTCGCGCATCGTCGCTGTCGGCACGACGGATGGCCTGTACCTGTCGCGTGACGCGGCCGAGAGCTTCGAACGGCTCGTCCCAGGCGGGCAGGTCCTCGGTGCGACCTTCGACCTGGACGGTGCGCACCTCTGGTTCAGCACCTATGCAGGCAAGGCGACGTTGTCGCGC
>JBDSEG010000082.1:0-2682 GCA_039920165.1 Burkholderiaceae bacterium | reverse complement strand
GCCAGCTTGCGCCAGACCAGCCAATTGCGCATCACCACCGGCCAGAAGCGCAGGCTGATGCGGGGGCGGGCGTAAAGGGGAACGAGCATCGGGTTGTCTACCGTTCGGTGTTGTCGTTCAGTCGTCGCGGATCTGACGGCCGGTCAGTTTGAGGAACAGATCTTCCAGATTCGTCGGCCGGTGCAGGGTGCGGATGCCGACACGCGCGGCAAGCGCGGCCAGCAGCGGGCGCGGCTCGCGCAGGTAGAAGAAGACCGTCTCGCCGCTCGTCTCGACCCGCTGCGCGAGCGCGCCGTGGGCTTCGGCAGCGGCCGCGGCGCCGGCGCCGTAGACCTCGACCACATCGGACTCCAGATGCTGCGAGATCAGGCCGCGCGGCGTTCCCTCGGCGATCTTGCGGCCGTGGTCGAGTACCAGCAGGCGCCCGCACAGCCGTTCGGCCTCGTCCATGAAATGCGTCGTGAGCAGGATCGCCTTGCCTTGCTGCAAAAGTTTCTGCAGCCGCTCCCACATCAGGTGGCGCGCCTGCGGATCGAGGCCGGTGGTGGGTTCATCGAGCAGCAGCAGATCGGGGTCGTTGACGAGCGCGCGGCCGAGCGACAGCCGCCGCCTCATGCCGCCCGAGAGTTCGCCCGGCCGCACGTGGGCCTTGGCCTGCAACGCGGCGAACTCGAGCAACTTGGGGATGCGCTCGCGCAGCAGCGCCTTCGACAACCCGAAATAGCGGCCGTAGACGAACAGGTTCTCGGCGCAGCTGAAATCCGGGTCCAGGCTGTCGAACTGGGTGACCACGCCGATGCGCTTCTTGGCCTCGCGTACCTCTTCGGGAATCGGCAGCCCGAAGGCTTCGATACTGCCGCTGTCGGGCGCGGTCATGCCGAGCGCCATGCGGATAGTCGTCGTCTTGCCCGCGCCGTTCGGTCCGATCACGCCCAGGCATTCACCGGGCGCAATCGAGAGCGAGAGATCGTCGACGACCGTATCCGCACCGTAGCGCTTGTGCAGGTTCGAGATGCGAAGGATCGGCTCGGGCATGGCTCGATTGATGGGAGTGCCGGATGCAATGCGAACGGGCCAGCGCATGCTGGCCCGTTCGCTGGGATCGTGACGCGATCAGGCTTCGGCGACCGTATCGGACTCGGCAGGTTCCGGCCGGTCGACCAATTCGACGAAGGCCATCGGCGCGTTGTCACCGACGCGAAAGCCCATCTTCAGGATCCGCGTGTAGCCGCCCGGGCGCGCCGCATAGCGCGGGCCGAGTTCATTGAAGAGCTTGGTCACGATCTCGCGGTCGCGCAGACGGTCGAAGGCGAGGCGGCGGTGTGCCAGGGTTGCCTCCTTGCCGAGCGTAATCAGCGGCTCGACGACGCGGCGCAATTCCTTGGCCTTGGGCAGCGTGGTCTTGATCGCTTCGTGGCGCAGCAGCGAAACGCACATATTGCGCAGCATCGCCAGGCGGTGCGCCGAGGTGCGGTTGAGTTTGCGGAGTCCGTGTCCGTGACGCATGGTGCTTTTCCTTTTCGACTTTCTGTTGTTCCGCCAGCCGTATCAGGTACTGGCAGTTGCACGGGCCGGCCCGCAGGGCCGACCGCCTTGAACGGCCTATCCGGCCGGTTACTCCTGGCCGCGAAGCGTCAACGCTTGTCCAGACCCTGCGGCGGCCAGTTCTCGAGCCGCGCACCGAGCGACAACCCGCGCGAGGCCAGCACTTCCTTGATCTCGTTGAGCGATTTGCGGCCGAGGTTCGGCGTCTTCAGCAGCTCGGTCTCGGTGCGCTGGATCAGGTCGCCGATGTAGTAGATGTTCTCGGCCTTGAGGCAGTTGGCCGAGCGCACCGTCAGCTCGAGCTCGTCGACCGGGCGCAGCAGGATCGGATCGAATTGCGCGCTGCCGCGGCCGGCCGGCTCGTTGATGATGTTGTTGAGGTCGTTGACCTCGAGCTGCGCGAACACCGCCAGCTGCTCGACCAGAATCTTCGCCGACGAGCGGATCGCTTCTTCGGGCGTGATCGCGCCGTTGGTGACGATTTCCATCACCAGTTTGTCGAGATCGGTGCGCTGCTCGACGCGGGCGCTCTCGACCGTATAGCTCACGCGAGCGACCGGCGAGAACGAGGCGTCGAGAACGATGCGGCCGATCGATTTCGTCGGCTCGTCGCCGTAGCGGCGCAGCGTGCCGGGCACATAGCCGCGGCCCTTCTCGACCTTGATCTGCATGTCGAGCTTGCCGCCGTGCGCGAGGTGCGCAATGACGTGCTCGGGATTGATGATCTCGACATCGTGCGGGGTCTGGATATCCCCGGCCGTGACCGGACCCTCGCCTTCCTTGCGCAGGACGAGCGTGACCTCGTCACGGTTGTGCAGGCGAAAAACCACGCCCTTGAGGTTCAGCATGATGTGGACGACGTCTTCCTGCACGCCGTCGACGGTGGAGTACTCGTGCAGCACGCCCGCGATCGTCACCTCGGTGGGCGCGTAGCCGACCATCGACGAGAGCAGCACGCGGCGCAGCGCGTTTCCGAGGGTGTGGCCATAACCGCGTTCGAATGGCTCGAGCGTGGCCTTGGCGCGGTGGTTGCCGAGCGGCTCGACCTGGATGGCTTTGGGTTTCAGCAGAGTGGTTTGCATGGAGTCCTGTTCCTCTCAATACCCTCGGCTCGTTACACCGATAAGGCTGATGGAA
>JBDSEG010000081.1:0-20532 GCA_039920165.1 Burkholderiaceae bacterium | reverse complement strand
GCCCTTCAGGAGGTCGAGCGCGCGCTTCACCGACTCGGCGGCGGGAATCTGCCGCGGCGCGGGGTCCACCACTTCGATCAGCGAGCTCGTGCCCATCGCGGCGTCGATCGCCTGCGGGAACAGTTTCGCGGGCAGGTCGAGGTAAACGCCGCCCGGGCGGCCCGACACCGCCGCGCGGATGGCGCGCGCGATGCCCACGCCGATATCCTGCGCGTGCAGGACGCGAAACGCCGCCTTGCACAGCGGCTTGGCGATCGCGAGCTGGTCCATCTCTTCGTAGTCGCCCTGCTGGAGGTCGACGATCTCGCGCTCGCTCGAGCCGCTGATGAGAATCATCGGGAAGCAGTTGACGGTCGCGTTCGACAGCGCGGTCAGTCCGTTCAGGAAGCCCGGCGCCGAAACCGTCAGGCAGATGCCGGGCTTTTGCGTCAGGAAGCCGGCCGCGGCGGCAGCGTTGCCGGCATGCTGCTCATGGCGGAAAGAGATCACGCGCATGCCCTCTGCCTGCGCCATGCGGGTGAAGTCGGTGATCGGAATGCCCGGCAGGCCGAAGATGGTGTCGATATCGTTCAGCTTGAGCGCATCGATCACGAGGTGAAAACCGTCGGTGGTCGCCGGGGTCAGCTCGGGCACATCGGGTTCGACGGCGGCCGGGCGGACCGTGGACGGGGTTTCACGGGCGGGCGCGTTTTGGACTTGCGTCGACATGGCATCTCCTGAAGTGGCAATTGCTGCGGATGCGCAGGCGTGGCCGCCGTGACGCCGAAGGCCTCGCACCGGCTCGGACTTATGATAGGAATACGACCCCCGATCGCCGTTGACCGCGGTCAAGAATCGAGATTTCCCGCCGCCCCATGACCGCGATCCCGATCGAAAAGCATCCCGAGCGCAATGTGATCCGGCTCGAATTGCGCCAGAACGTGGTGCTCAAGGAGATGACCGAGGCGCAGCGCCAAGAACTTGAGCGACACCTGGTCGTGCTCGACTGCGCCAAGGGCGACTTTCTGCTGCACCAGGGCGTGCACGAGATGGAGCAATATTTCGTCATCGACGGCCTGCTCAAGCGCTCGGTGACGAATGCGGATGCGAAGGAAATGATCCTGCGCTTCGCCGATGCGCACGATATCGAGACGAGCTACGCCGCCTGGCGGCTGAATACGCCCACGCCGTACAGCATCAGTTGCGTCACCAAGGCACGCGTGGCCAAGCTGCCGATGCCCACCTGGGTCGCATTTCTGGACCGTCATCCGCGCTTCAAGGCCGAGTTCGAGTACCAGGTGATGGGCCTGATGAGCGAGATCATGGCGCACACCATCACACTGCACCTGCTGGACGGGCCGGGACGGGTGCACCGCTTCGAGCGCAAGCATCCCGAGCTGACCGAGCGGATCCCTAAAAAGGAACTCGCCGCCTACCTGAACCTGTCAGCCGAGACGCTGAGCCGCCTCAAGCAGCAGGGCAAGATCTGACCGTTGGGTGACACGCAAGCAGAACAGGGAAAGTCGTTCTGCAGTCTTAAGAGCCACCCGCCGACGGGAAGCGGCGCGACGGGCCCATCACGCGCAGCTCGTTGTCGACGCCGCTCACCCCGGCCACACCGGCCGCAACCCCGGCCGCGGCGTCGCGCTCGGCGCCGTTTACCACCACACCGCGCAGCCGGATGCGGCCGTCCGGCGCGACGCTTTCGATGGTCACTTCGACGTCACGCGTGGCCTCCTGCGCACGCAGTGCCGAGCGGATGCGCGCCTCCAGTGCCAGTCCGCCGAGCAGCGCGCGCGATGCCTCGGTCTCGGTGAACTCGGGCCGTTCGACCAGCGCGCGAATCTGCTGCACGCAGGTATCGACGGATAGCCGGTCGGTGTTCAGCACCATATCGAACAGGGCCGGGCTGCCCCACTCGACGCCGAACTGATCGTGCATGCGGGTGGCGTTGGCGTGATCGCTGCGGCGGATCTCCGCCTCGGCCATTTCGACGTCATCGGTGTCGAGCTGCTTCAGGAGCCAGTCCACGCGCTTCTCGAACGGCCGCATGATGCGGATGCAGGGCACGTGCGGAACCGGATGAAGCAGCCGCGTCGCGCCCCAGCCGCGAATCACGACATTGCCTCGCGCCGCGGTTTCGAGCACTTCCTCGGCGCTGAACAACGCCATGCTGTCGCGATCCGCCGTCAGCCGCTCGAGCGGCTTGGCCTTGCCGGCGCGAAGCCGGCTGACCAGGCTCTTGTGCACGTGCATGCGGTCGGCCACGCGATCGGCCACTTCGTGTTGCAGCGTCGCCAGGCCCAGTTCGCGCGCGAGTTGTTCGGCGATGTCCTGGGCGAGCGACCCCATTCCCTGTGTCAGCGCAATCACCGGCATGTCATTCTCCCTTCAGTCCACACCACGCTGGTCGGCGAACTCGTCGACCTTGGGAGCGCGGACCTTCGCCAGCACCTTGGAGATCAGCGGCCACACCAGCATCAGCAGCGCCAGCGTGGTGATCGAGCCCACCAGCGGGTTCGACCACATGATCATCACGTCGCCCTGCGACGAGAGCATCGCCTGTCGAAACGAGTCTTCGGCCTTGTCGCCGAGCACCAGCGCGAGCACCAGCGGCGCGAGCGGGTAGTCGAGCTTCTTGAACACATAGCCGACGAGGCCGAAGCCCATCATGAACCAGATGTCGAGCATCGCGTTGTGCACGGTGTAGGCACCGATCGCGCAGATCACGATGATGACCGGCGCGATGATCGAGAACGGGATGCGCAGGATCGACGCGAACAGGGGCACCGTGGTCAGCACCACGATCAGGCCGACGACGTTGCCGAGGTACATGCTGGCGATCAGGCCCCAGACGAAATCCTTCTGCTCTGTGAACAGCAGCGGGCCGGGTTGCAAGCCCCAGATGAGCAGGCCGCCGAGCAGCACCGCGGCCGTCGGCGAGCCGGGAATGCCGAGCGCCAGCATTGGCAGCAACGCGCTGGTGCCGGCCGCGTGGGCCGCGGTCTCGGGTGCGATCACGCCTTCGATCTCGCCGGTGCCGAACTTCGGCCCGTTCTTGGACATCTTCTTCGCCAGGCCGTAGCTCATGAACGACGCCGGCGTCGCGCCGCCCGGCGTGATGCCCATCCAGATGCCCACCAGCGAGCTGCGCAGCGAAGTCACCCAGTACCTCGGCAGTTCCTTCCAGGTCTCCCACACCACCTTCGGGTTGATGCGTGCCGATTTGCCTGAGAACTGCAAGCCTTCTTCCATCGACAGCAGGATTTCGCCGATGCCGAACAGGCCGATCACCGCAATCAGGAAGTCGAAGCCGCGCATCAGGTCGGGCAGGCCGAAGGTCATGCGCAACTGGCCCGTGACCGTGTCCATGCCGACCGCCGCGAGCGCGAAGCCCAGCGTCATCGACACCAGGATCTTGAACGGCGAGCCCTTGCCCATGCCGACGAAGCTGCAGAAGGTGAGCAGGTAGACCGCGAAGAATTCCGGCGCGCCGAAGCGCAGCGCGAATTTGGCGACCAGCGGCGCGAGGAAGGTGATCATCAGCACCGCGACGAACGCGCCGACGAACGACGACGTGAAGGCCGCCGTGAGCGCCTGCCCGGCCTGGCCGCGCTGCGCCATCGGATAGCCGTCGAAGGTGGTCGCCACCGACCACGGCTCACCCGGGATGTTGAACAGGATCGAGGTGATCGCGCCGCCGAACAGGGCGCCCCAGTAGATGCACGAGAGCATCACGATCGCCGAAGTGGGCGACATGGTGAACGTGAGCGGCAGCAGGATCGCCACGCCGTTGGCGCCGCCGAGCCCGGGCAGCACGCCGATCAGCACGCCCAGGATGATGCCGACGAACATGAGGCCGATGTTCATCGGCGTCAGGATCACGGCAAAACCCTGCATCAGCGAACTAAATTCTTCCATGGGGAGAGCTCCGGGAATGGGGCGCAGGCGCTTGGGCGGCGGCGCAAATGCGTGCGAGGGCGGGTGGGAGCGGGGATCAGTAGCCGAGGAACGCGAGCGGCTCCAGGGTGCCCTTGTAGAGCGGCACCTTGAACCAGATCTCGAACATCGTGAAGAAGAAGGCGATGACGGCTACCGACAGCACGACGCTCTTCACCGCCGAATACTTCCCCAGGAAGATCATGAACAGCGCGATGTAGATGGCCGACGCCACGTACAGCCCCAGGAACACCACCACGCCGACGTACAGCAGCGCCGGCAGGAAGACCGAAAGGACCCGCGTCATCTGCACGCGATCGACGAACGCATCGGTATCGCGGGCCTTGCCGAAGGTCGCCTGGTAGAAGATGCCGCAGGCGGCGAGGGACAGGACGAGTCCAATGTAGAACGGGAAGTAGCCCGACCCCGGGCCGTCGCTTGTCCACGAGGCGCCGAGCCGGCGTGCTTGAACGATCACGGTCACCCCAAGGATCAGCAGGATGACAGCCACCACGGCGTCCACGGTGCAGTTCTTGGCAAGCGTCGGGCTCGCGGTCTCTTCGGGAGCATGCGGTTGGGTCATGGGTCACTCCGGAAAGTCAGTTGGGCAAAAGGGTCGGGCGGTCGCAGACGGCTTTGTGCATTTCGCCGTGGCGGCGTACTTCACGCGCGCTGCCCAGCCGCAACAGGTGCCCCACCGCGGCGCAATGATGCGCCAAGCTTCATCGCTCCGGGCGAGATCTGCACTGATGCACCAGCCTCGAATGCACCGGCTGCGCGCGGAGCCAGCCCGCGCGGCACAAGAAAGCGCCCCGGCCCGGAAGCCGGAGCGCCACACCGGATTACTTCTTCGCGAGGAAACCCGCTTCGCTCATCAGCGAATGGTGGGTGGCCTCGGCCTTCTCGAGCCATTTCTGGTAGTCGGCTCCCGCCAGCGCCGTCGTGTTGAAGGCGCCCTTCTCCATGAAATCCTTCCAGTCCGGCGTCTCGCGGACCTTCTTCATCAGGGCGTTGTAGAACGCCACCTGGTCCGGCGTGACGCCGGGGGCCATGAAGATGCCGCGCAGCATGAGGTAGTCGGTCGGGATGCCCGCTTCCTTGCAGGTCGGGATGTCGCCCCACGACATCGTGTCGGTGACCTTGGCCTTGTACGGCATGCGGGTGTCGTCGAACACGCACAGCGGACGCAGCTTGCCGGCGCGCCATTGCGCCACCGCTTCGATCGGGTTGTTCACCGTCGCGTCGATGTGCTTGCCCACGAGTTGTACGGCGACCTCGCCGCCGCCTTTGAACGGGATATAGATGAACTTGGTGCCGGTGGCCTTTTCGAGGCCGACGGTGATGATCTGGTCTTCCTGCTTCGAGCCGGTGCCACCCATCTTCATCTTGCTCGGGCCTGCCTCCTTGACCGCCTTGACGAAGTCGCCCGCCGTCTTGTAAGGCGTCTCGGCATTGACCCAGAGCACGAACTGGTCGAGTGCCATCATCGTGACCGGCGTCATCTCCTTCCAGTTGAACGGCACGCCGGTGGCCATCGGCGTGGTGAACAGGTTCGACAGGGTGATGATGATCTTGTTCGCATCGCCCTTGGCCTCCTTGACGTCGAGGAAGCCCTCGGCGCCCGCGCCGCCGGACTTGTTGACGACGATCATCGACTCCTTCATCAGCTTGTGCTTGACGATGATCCCCTGGATCAGTCGCGCCATCTGGTCGGCGCCGCCGCCGGTGCCGGCCGGGACGATGAACTCGACCGGCTTGGTCGGTTCCCATGCGTGGGCCGGAGCGGCAGCGCCGAGTGCGAATACCGCGGTCGCGAAGGCGCCGGCAAAGCCGGCGCGGGAAGGCGAAATCATGCGTTGAATCATCTTGTCTCCTACGTTGTGAGCGGAGTGGCTTCTGTGTCGAACCGAGGCCGAAAGTTCAATCGAGGATGCTGCGACCATCCGCACGCAACGAGCTTGACCGCGGTCAATTTTTAGCGAAGACCCCATCAGGGTTGGCCCCTAGTCCGACGACTTCGACCCTCGTCGAGCGTGCAGTGCAACCGCCTCACAGCGCTCTTGCGAACTGCGTCGTCGCATGGATCGCAAGCCCCGCCAGGCCGCCGACGAGGGTGCCGTTGATGCGAATGAACTGCAGGTCGCGGCCGATATTGCGTTCGAGTTCACGCGTCATCTCGTCCGCATTCCAGTCGGCCACGCGGGCCACGATATAGCGGCGGATATCTTCGCGGTAACGGTCGATCCAGCGCGGCGCCGCCGTCAGCAACTGCTCGTCGATCCAGCCGCGCATCGCGGCGTCGCACTGCAGCGTC
Organism: Burkholderiaceae bacterium; assembly: GCA_039920165.1. Lineage (GTDB taxonomy): Bacteria > Pseudomonadota > Gammaproteobacteria > Burkholderiales > Burkholderiaceae_C > JBDSEG01. Next base: position 14,300 of record JBDSEG010000081.1, on the reverse strand, counting down.
GCGCCGACCTGCGCAAGTCCCGCAGCGAAGCGCTCGCGAAGGTGCGATTGCGGACTTTCGAGGTCGGCACGCGCCCACGCGACGGCGTCGCGCCACAGGCCGCGAACCTCGCGGGCGAGGGCCGGCGTGGCGAGCAGTTCGCGCTGCACCTGCGCAGCGCGCTCGCGCAATTCGGGGTCGTGCTGCAGCCGCCCGACCAGGCCCACGACGAAGGCGTCGAATTCGAGCCGCAGCGGGTGCTGCGGGTCCTGCGCCATCTCGCCGACCAGGCGCACCACGCCGGCAACCATCTTGTTTGTCGCAAAGCGACCTGCCACGCGGTCCAGGCCGAGCACGCGCAGGTACTGAACCTCGCTCGCGACGACGTCGGCGACGCGCTCCTTCACGCTCTCCTCGTCGAGCACCAGCGCCAGCTTGCGCAGCAGCGCATCGAGCAGCGCCTGGTGGTGACCGCGCGTCGTCAGCGCATCCAGCAGCCGACCGGCAAGCGTCGCGCCATCGATGCGTTCGATCCGACCGAGCAGCGCATTGCCGACGAAGCGGCGCACGCGCCGGTCATCGAACGACGCCAGCACATAGCGCAGCGCCGCGCCCAGATGCAACGCCGCCTGCCCGGCGCGCACCGGATCGGCCAGCCAGTTGGCCAGCCGAGCGGCCGGGCCGAAGGCCTCGATCTTGGCCAGCACCTGCGGCGTGGCGAGGAAGTTGGCGCAGATGAAGGTCGCGAGGTTCTCGCCGATGCGGTCCTTGTTGCTCGGGATGACCGCGGTATGCGGAATCGGCAAGCCAAGCGGGTGGCGAAACAAAGCCACCACCGCGAACCAGTCGGCGATCGCGCCGATCATCGCGGCCTCGCCGAAGGCTGCCGCATAGGCCCAGGCCGGATGGCGCGCCTGCAGCGCCGAGGCGATGCCGTACAGCAGGCCCGCGCCGACCAGCAGCGCTAGCGCGATCGCCTGCATGCGGGCGAGGTCGGACTTCATGCCGCGGCATTGTCCAGGCCGAGATAGGCGCGGCGGATCTCGGGGCGCCCGCGCAGTTCGTCGGCCCGGCCTTCGGCCACGATGCGGCCTTCCTCGAGCACGCAGGCGCGCTGTGCGACGTCGAACGCCATCGCGACGTTCTGCTCGACCAGCAGCACCGAGGTACCCTGCGCATGGATGGCGCGGATCGCATCGAACATCTCCTGGACGATGCGCGGTGCGAGGCCGAGCGAGGGCTCGTCGAGCAGCAGCAGGCGCGGGCCGGCCATCAGCGCGCGGCCGATCGCGACCATCTGCTGCTGCCCGCCCGACAGCGTGCCGGCAGGGCGCGCGAGTTTTTCTTCGAGCGCCGGGAAGAGCGCCAGCACCTGCGCCAGGCGGGCTGCGCGCTGCGGCCTTGCGCGCGCGATGAAGCTGCCCAGCTCGAGGTTGTCGCGCACGCTCATGCCGGTGAACAGGCGCCGGCCTTCTGGAACCAGCGCGATGCCGACCTCGCAAAAGCGGTGCGCCGCGAGCCGCGTGATATCCGCGCCTTCGAAGCGCAGGCGGCCTTGGCGCGCGCGGTGCAGCCCGGCGATGGTATTGATGAGCGTGGTCTTGCCGGCCGCATTCGGCCCGACGACGCACAGCAGTTCACCCGCGCCGACCTGCAGCGAGACTTCCCACAGCGCGCGCGCCGCGCCGTGGTCGACCGAGATCGCATCGACCTCAAGCATCGCGCCGCCCCGCCGGCTGCTTGCCCAGGTAGGCGCTCACCACCTCGGGGTGGTTCATCACCTCGGCCGGCGCGCCAATCGCGATCAGCTTGCCGTGGTCGAGCACGGCGATGCGGTCGGCCAGCGCCATCACGGCGCGCATCACGTGCTCGACGAAGACGATGCTCGCGCCGCCCTCGCGGATGCGCCGTACGAGCGCGACCGCCTCGTTGATCTCGCCCGGCGTGAGGCCCGACAGCACCTCGTCGAGCAGCAGCAGGCGCGGGCGCGCAGCCAGCGCGCGGGCGAGTTCCAGAAACTTGCGCTGGTGCAGGTTCAGCGCCTCGGGCAGTGCATTCGCGCGGTCCTGCAGGCCGGTGAATTCGAGCCACTGCCAGGCTTCGCGCTCGGCCTGTGCGCGCGCCAGCGCGGCGCGGCCGAACATCGCCGGCAGGGCGACGTTCTGAAGCACGGTGAGGTGCGCGAACGGGCGCGGGATCTGGTACGTGCGGGCGATGCCGGCGTGTGCGATACGGTGCGCCGGCAGGTGCGACAGCTCGTTCCCGGCGAAGGCGATCCGCCCACCTTCGGCCGCGTAATGACCGCTCACGACATTGATGAAGGTCGACTTGCCCGAGCCGTTCGGCCCGAGCAGGCCGAGGATCTCGCCCTCGCGCACCGTGAGGCTGACGCCGTCCAGCGCCTGCACGCCCTTGAACGCCTTGCGCAGATCGCTCACGACGAGCAGGTCGGTGTGGCTGCGCGCGGGCGCCGGCCCGGCGACTGTCGATTGACTTGAAACCGTGCCGACCGGGGACGTCGCCGGCGCGGGCGGCGGCGCAGCGCCGCCATCGCGCCGCATGAACCGGCCGAGGATGCCGCTCGGTAAAAAAAGGATCACCGCGACCAGCACAGCGCCGACCGCGGCCCGGCCCGCGACGGCGTGGTCGCCGGCGGTGAAGGCATACAGCAGGCAGGTGATGACCGTCGCGCCAACCGCCGGCCCGGCCCAGTGGCGCGTGCCGCCGAGCACGCTCATCAGCACGACCGTCAGCGGCACCGTGATGTTGAAGGTCTCGCCCGCCGTCACGTACGAGACGAACAGCGCGTGGATGCCGCCGGCAAGTCCCGCCAGCGCGCTCGACAGGCCGAAGGCCGCGAGCTTGTACCGCAGCGTCGGCACGCCCATCACCTCGGCCACGTCCTCGTCGTCGTGGATTGCGAACAGCCCGGTGCCCAGTTTGGACGCGTACACGCGCCAAGCGACGACGAGGGTGGCGACGGCCGCTGCGAGCGCCATCAGGTAGATCGACGCCGATGCGGTCGGCCCGATCTTGGGCATCGCGACACCGGCGAGCGAGATGCCGGGCCCGCCGTCGATGCGCGTATTAAGCACCAGCGTCGCGACGACGAAGGTGACGGCCAGCGTGAGCAGCGCGAATAGTTCGCCGCGCACCGCACGAACCCGAAACACGACCGCACCGAGCGCAAGGCCGAGCAGCGCGGCAGCCGCCGCCGCGGCCGGCAGCGTCGCGAGAAACGGCCAGCCGAGATTCGCCGCCAAGCCGGCCGATGCATACATGCCGACGCCGAAGAAGGCGCCGTGGCCGAACGAAAAATAGCCCGAGTAGCCCGAAAGGATGTTCCACGACAGCGCGAGCACGCACCAGTGCAGCACGAGATAGCCGAACGATTCGTAAAACGGCGGCAGGCCGAGCCATGGCACCGCCGCGAGCAGCGCGCCGCCCGCCGCGATGGCGAGCGCGATGGGGCGGCTGCTCATACCTTGCCGGGCCGCAGCAGCAGCATTGCGATGAGCAACGAGAACGAGACGAGGGGCGCCCACGACGGTGACGCGACGGCCATCGTCAGGGCTTCGCTCACGCCGATCACGACCCCGGCGACGAGCGGACCGAGCGCGCTGCCGAGGCCGCCTAGCATCACGCACGCGAACACCACCCCGACCCAGGCGAAGATCTGCGACGGCGTGAGCGTGAAGGTCAGCGCGAGGCAGATGCCCGCCACGGCAGCGAGCGCCGCGCAGGTGCCGGCGAGCAGCAGCGAGAGCCGGCGCGAATCGATCCCGAACGCCCCGGCGATCGGTGCGTCTTCGGCCATTGCACGCATTGCGCGGCCGAGGTCGGTGTAGCGCAGCGCGGCCCAGATCGCCAGCGCTAGCGCGCTGGACAGCACGAGCGTGAGCAATTCCGGCACCGGAACATACAGCCCGGCGATCACGAATTTCTGGCTGTTGTAGCTCGACTCCAGACGCCGAAAGTCTGCCGTCCAGATACCCTGAATTGCGCTCTCGATCACGACCGTGATGCCGAAGGTGACGAGCAGCGAGTTGAACGGCGAAATGGAAAACCGCGCGAGCAGCCACTGCATCGCCACACCGATGCCAAAGAAGACCGGCGGAATGACGAGCAGCGCGAGCAGCGGATCGAGATGCCAGCTCGCCGCGCCCTGGTAGGTCAGATACGCGGCGAGAAAGACCAGCCCGAAATGCGCCAGATTAATCTGCCGCAGCAGACCCCAGGTAAGCCCGAGGCCCAGGCCGATCAGTCCGTAAAGGCTGCCGATGAAAATGCCCGAGAGGATCGACTGGGCGAGCAGGTTCAGGCTTGGAAGGGTCATGCCGTCATGGCTCGATGGGCATCGAAGTTACCGGACGCAAAGACGCGAAGCACGCGAAGTTCGCAAAGGCAAGAAGAGGCACTGGCGGTGTTCCCTTCTTCGCGCCCTTCGCGCCTTCGCGTCCCGAATTTCTACCGAGCCCGACCCGCTGGCGAGCAGCGCGACGAATCACTGCGACAGCAGCTTCGCCCCCGGTGCGGCCGAGGCGGCAGGCCAGACCACGAGCCACTTGCCGTTTTGCACCTGCTTCAGCTTCATCAGGTCGTCGCCGTAGTTGCCGGCACCGTCAAAACGCAGCTTGCCCTGGATGGTGTCGACCTTGTTGGCCTTGAGCCAGGCGCCGATCGCCTTGTCGTCCAGGCTGTTGGCGCCCTTCACGCCGGCTTCGAGGATCTGCCAGGCGCTGTACGACGCGGCCGCCTGGACCTCGACCGAGGTGTCGGGAAGGCCGGCCTTGGCCGCGCGGTCGTTGAAGACCTTGACGAACTCGGCCGCGACCGGGTTGGCGGTGAACGGCGCGTGCTCCTCGAAGATCGTCAGCGACAGCGCGTGGTTGCCGTCCGGCGACTTGGTCATCGGACCCGGCGCCGGGTAGGTGTGGAAGTGGATCGGCGGCACGTAGTCGATCTTCTTCATCGCATCGAGCAGCATGTTGCCCTCGAGCGCGATATCGCCCATCCACACCAGGTCGGGCTTGGCATCCTTGATGCGCGCGGCGATCGGGCCGAAATCGCGGTTGCCGAATTCCCATTCGAGAAACAGCACCTCGTTCAGGCCGCGCTTCTTCGCGATCTCGCGCGCACCCAGTGTCATGAAGTGGATGGACGGGAATTTGCTGGTCACGAAGGCGACCGTCTTGGGCGGCTTGGGCGACGCGGCGAGCGCATCGAAGACCATGTTCGGCACCGTCGTTCCGGGCTCGGCACCGAGCGACCAAGCCGGAAAGGCCATCTCGTATTTCGCCAGCGACGGGATGCCGAAGGTGTGGTGCACCAGCACCTTGTTGTAGCGCTGCGCGACCCCCATCGCCGACAGGATGGCGCCGGTGGCATAAGGCCCCATCAGCAGGTCGACCTTGTCCGAAGTGACGAGCTGCTCGTACAGCGTGCGCGCCACGTCGGGCTTGGACTGGTCGTCCTTGACGATCCACTCGACCTTGCGGCCGAGCAGGCCGCCGCGCGCATTCAACTGCTCCACATAGATTTCGCCGACGAGCTTGTGGGTCATCGCCGTGGCCGACAGCGGTCCGGTCAGCGCGAGCGTGCTGCCGATGCGGATCGGCGTGCCGGCCTGCGCGAAGGCGGGGCTGGTCACAAGCGCCGCAGTGCCGACGGCAGCGGCAAGAAGAAGCAAGCGTCGGATCGGATTCATGGGCGGTCTCCTTCGGGGTTGTTGGAATTGTCTAGCGCGTCGGCCAGCCGGCGAGGAAATCGTCGTCGTGTTCGCCGAGCAGCGGCGGCGCCGTCACCTTCAACGCGCGCTCGCCGTCGAAACTGACCGGCGAGCGCACGGTTCGAAATGTTCCGAGCGTCGGGTGTTGGGTCTGGACGTCGGCGGAGACGAACAGCTGAAGGTGCTTCGCCTGCGCATCGTCGGGCACTTCGGCGCTGCTGTACATCGGGGCATACGGCACGTCGCGCGCTTCGAGCCGCGCGCACCAGTCGGCGCGGTCGCGCTCGAGAAAGATCGCGCCCAGCACCTCGATCAGGTCGGTCTGGTGGGTGATCCGCGCTTCGCGCGTCGCGAAGCGCGGATCGTCGAAGATCGTCAGTCGGTCCATCGCCGCCGCGAGTCCTTGCCAGAATTTCGGTGGCGACGACATGTGCAGCGCGATCCACTTGCCGTCGCGGCAGGCGAGCACATAGGACTGAGAGACGCTCGGCCGGCTGTACGGCCCCATCACCTCGCCGGCCGAGAAGAGATGCGTGAAGGCGTCGAGGTTGAAGTGCGTCATGGCCTCGAACATCGAGACCGCGACCGTGCGCCCGACCCCCGTGCGCTCGCGCTCGTGTAACGCGCCGAGAATGCCATAGGCCGCGTAGAAGCCGGTCAGCGCATCGGCGATCGCCGGGCCGGTGACGCGCGGTTTCTCGGGGTTGACGAGCAGGCCGAGAAAGCCGCTGGCCGCCTGCGCCACGGTGTCGTAGGCCGGACGCTGCGCGGCCGGTCCGTCGGCGCCCCAGCCGCTGATCGCGCAATAGATGAGTCGCGGGTTCAGGGCGCGCAAGCGTGCTTCGCCGGCGCCGATCTGCTCGGCAAAACCGGGGCGGAAATTCTGGATATAGATATCGGCCTCGCGCACCAGCGCATCGAAGCGCTCCCGGTGGATCGGCAGCCGGGTATCGAGCGCCACGCTGCGCTTGTTGCGGTTGTAGGTCTGGAAATGCGGGCTGTACAAGCCGCCCTTGAAGGCGCGGAACGGGTCGCCTGTGCCGGGCAGCTCGACCTTTGCGACATCGGCGCCCAGGTCGGCGAGCAGCATCCCCGCCGCCGGCCCGGTGATGAAGGTGCCGTGCTCGACCACCCGCACGTCGTGGAGGACCTGCGCCATGCCTCAGGCCGGAAGCGTCCCGGTGTACTGCTGCTCGCGCGTGGCCTGGTACGACAACGCGAAGCCGATCGGATCGCCTTGCTCCTCGCACAGGTGCGCGATGAGGCCGGCGGTGCGCGCGAGGATGGGAACGCCCTTCATCCCGCCGAGCGGAAAGCCGACGCCGAGCAGCACGGCGGGAATCGCGGCCGAGACATTGAGCTTCAAATCTTTGCCGACGATGGCCGGGATGGCGGCCTCGACCGCTTCGGCGATGTGCACGAAGCGCTGGCCGCCGCCGGCCGTGCGCGAGACCTCGAACAGCTTGGCCACGCGCGGATCGCGCGCCTTGTGCTGCGGGTGACCGTAGCCCGGGATGGCTTCGCGCGCCGCATGCAGGCGCTGCACCGCCGACTGCGCCGCCGCAACGAGGTCGCCTTGCGGGCCCGCTGCGGCATCGATCTGCGCGAAAAGCCTGCCTGCCGTCTCGGACGCACCGAGGATCACCGAGCCGCAGCCGAGGATGCCGGCCGCGATCGCGCCCTGCATCGCATCAGGCGCGGCGGCGAGCGTCATGCGCGCGGCCTGCACGCTCGGCACGAGGCCGTGCTCGGCGATGGCGACCAGCGTCGCGTCGAGCACCGCACGCGTCGGCGCATCGGGCAACGCTCCGGTGAGCAGCAGGAAAAAATAGTCAGAGAAGCCGACCTTGCCGATCAGCTCGCCGGTCAGGTCGCGCCCGCGCACGACGATGCGCTCGGCGTCCGAGGTGCAGATCGCCGAGCGGGCGACGGTGGCCTTGCCGATCTTCATGCGCCCGCCGTCGTGGCCACGGGAGCAATCGTCGGCACGAGCTTGAAATCGAAGCTCGCGCTGTGCCAGGGCTGGCTCATCGTGCGGCCGTCGGGCGCGGCGCCGGGCGGGTGGCGCGTGTAGTCGACGATCAGGCTGTCGCGAACGCCGAACACGGCGTCCGAATCGAGATACGGGCTGTCGCTCACGAACAGGTGAGTCGTGAGCTTCTGGTAGCCCGGTGCATAGACCATCGTGTGGATGTGGCCGGGCCGGTTCGGGTGGCGTCCCATGCGGCGCAGCATGCCGCCGACCGGGCCGTCGTCGGGCACCGGGTAGTACGAGGGCTTGATTGACCAGAATCGGTAGCGCCCCTCGGCGTCGGTGCGGATGCGCGCGCGAAGCCGCATGCCGGCATCGGCGCCGTACTGCATGTCGTACATGCCCTCGCCGTCGCCCGACCAGATATCGATCACGCAGTCGGCGACGGCCAAGCCGTCGGTGCCGGTGACGCGACCCGAATACCAGGCCGGTTCCCCCGGCGCACCGGCGGTGATGTCGGCACCGAGCGGCACTTCGGGCGCGCCTTCCCAGTAGAACGGGCCCTGCACGGTGGCCTCGGTCGCCGGCGTCGCGCCGGCGGTGCGAGCACCGGCGGCCTGTGCCGCCTGCTTGCCACGTTCCTGGTCCATGGCGACCACCAGCATCGACAGGCCGAGCGTGTCCGACAGCAGGATGAATTCCTGGCGCTTGTCGTCGCACATCTTGCCGGCCGCGGTGAGGAATTCGATCGCGGCCATCCATTCGTCGGGCATGAGATCGACCTCAAGCGCAAACGCGTGCAAGTGAGTGACGAGCGAACTCATCACCCGCTTGAAGCGCGCGTCGGCGCAGTCGTCCATGCGCGCGATGACGGCGGGCGCGAGCTGGGTGCTTTCGAGTTGGGCCATGTCGAATCTCCGGGGTCAGAGAACGCTGCAGGCCTGTTCGAACGACAGGCGCGGGTTGCGCGCGAACAGCAGGCTGTCGTCGCCGTGGCCGAGGTTGATGACGTAGTTGGCCTGCAAGCGGCCGTCGGCAAAGAACTCGGCGTTGACCTTGGCCAGGTCGACGCCGCTCATCGGCCCGCAGTCCAGGCCCAGCGCGCGGGCCGCGATCATGAAATAGGCGCTGCCGAGGGTGCCGTTGCGCACCGCGGTCGCCTGCGCGAGCGCCGGGTTGCCTGCGAACGTCTCGCTCGCGCCGGGCTTGTGCCAGATCTGCGGCATGTGCTCGTAAAAGCGCATGTCGGTCGCGACGATCACGGTGGCCGGCGCGGTGCGCGTCTTCTCCAGATTGCCGGGCGACATGGCCGGCAGCAGGCGAGCGCGCGCCTCGGGCGTCTGCAGGAAGACATAGCGCGCCGGCTGGGTATTCATCGAGGTCGCGCCGAAGCTCGCAAGTTCGTAGACCTGGCGAAGCAGCTCGGGCGCGACCGGCCGGTCGAGAAAGCCGATGACGGTGCGCGCCTTGACGAATATCTGGTCGAGGCATTCGGAAGCAATGGCGTGGGTCATGCGGGCAGTCGTGTGTGGAAAAGATGTCATTCTGGTTTGAGATCGAGCTCGCGCACCAGCCTTGACCAGCGTTCGACATCGCGCTGCACCAGCGCGCGGGTCGCATCCTGCGACAGCACGAGCGGCTTGCCGCCGGCCCTGCGGAAGGTCTCGGCAATCTCGGGAGAAGCGATGACGCGCGCCAGTTCGGCACGCAGCCTGTCGAGGATCGCGGGCGGGGTCTTGGCGGGTGCGAACAGGCCGAACCACGATTCGAGTTCGAGCTTCGCAACGCCGGTCTCTGCGATCATGGGCACCTGCGGGTGCGCAGCCAGCCGCTCGGCGCCCGAGACGGCGAGCGCGCGCACGTTGCCGGCATCGATCTGCACCCGGGCCGTCGGCGAGAGGTCGAAAAACACATCAACCCGGCCGCCCAGCAGGTCCTGGTAGGCCGCCTGCGCTCCGCGGTACGGCACGTGCGTCAACTCAACCCCGGCGAGGTGCCACAGCGCCGCCGCGAGCACGTGCTGGCCCGAGCCATTGCCGGCCGAGGCATAGCTCAGCTTGCCGGGGTTGGCCTTCGCGTAGGCGACGAGGTCCGGCAGCGTCGCGTAGGGCAGATCTTTGCGCGCCATCAACGTATAGCTGTACGACACCGCCAGGCCGATCGGCTCGAAATCGCGCAGGCTGTCGTACGGCAGGTTGCGGTACAGGCCCATGTTGAGCGCGAGGTTCGAGATCGAGCCGGTGAGCAGCGTGTAGCCGTCAGGCGCGGCCTTGGCCGCGAGGTCGGTGCCGACCAGCGTCCCCGATCCTGGCCGGTTCTCGACCACCACGCTTTGCCCGATCTGTTTGGCCAGCCGCTCGGCCAGCACGCGCGAGACGAAATCGAACCCGCCGCCCGGCGGCTGCGGCACGACGATGCGCAGCGGCCGGTCGGGATAGGCGCCCTGCGCGCCCGCGCGCCCGGCCAGGCCGAGCAGCAGCGTGCCGACGACGATCTCGCGCCGGCGCTGCCCGGATGCACAGAGGCGGCTCATCGCTCGAGCGCCCCGCCGGCCAGCCAGCGCGCATTGCGCCGGTACAGCTCCTCGACCACCGGGCCTTTCAGCATCGGCATGTTCATCTTGACCGTGTAGCCGATGCGGGTCTGGATATACGCGAGGTGCCGATAGCCCTCGGGGTAGGTCGCGAGCAGTGCGCGGTCCAGGCGCAGCACCGCCGAGGAATCGACCGGATCGATGCGGTCCTTCTCGTAGATCGGCTGGCGGTGCAGCAGCTTCCAGTCGCCGTCGTCGCGCACAACGAAATCGTTGAAGCGGCCGGTGCAGACCACGTCGCACAGCGTCGGGCCGTCTACGCCTTCGACCATGCCGCGCTGCGAGATCGTCATCTTGGTCTGCGCCACGGCGCGGTCGCCGGCGATGTCGATCGCCGATCCGCCGAGGAAGTGCAGGATGCTCACGCCCTTGGCCCAGCCCTCGCGCGTGACGCGGATAAATTCGGCGAACGGACCCTGGAACCAGGTCGCCATCATCATGCCGTCGGCGTGCCAGACGGTCGCGAAGCGCTCCCAGTCGCCAGCGTCGCGCCACACGGCCCAGCGCTCGACGAGGCGGCGGATCAGCAACTCGTCGTTCAATGTCTCGTCCAACGGGGCGCTCATGGCGCAGGCTCCTCTTCGATGGCGTAATCGACCTGGTGCCGGGCGGTGCGCAGATCGCCCAGCGAGCGGCGCACGCGCAGATGTTCGGGGTGCGAAGCATAGGCGTCGAGGGCAGCCTGCGATTCGAACTCGGAATACAGCACCACATCGCATGCATAGTCGATTCGACTTCGGTCGACGCCGATCTCGAGCTTGCGCATGCCGGGGATGCAGCCGCGCAGCGATTCGAATTCACGCTGCAGAACGAGCGCATTGCCGCTGCGCTCGGCGGCGGACTCGCCGCGCACGTTCCACATCACGATGTGCTTGATGGTCATCAGGGGCAGGCTCGACGAGCCCCGCAATGTAGGAGTCTGCGAACGCGAGCGAAAGCGCGCCGGCGCAAAACTGATTTGCTGTCCGCCGCACTCCCCGCCGGCTCTGGCAGCATCGCATCCCCCAAGGAGACGCAACGCATGGACCGCTGGTCGGAAATGGAACTGTTCGTGCACATCGCCGAGGCCGGCAGCATCAGCCGGGCCGCCGAAGCGATCGGGCTGTCGAATGCCGCCGCGAGCCGCCAGCTCGCCGCGCTCGAAGCGCGTCTGAACGCTCGCCTGGTCGAGCGCAATACGCGCCGCCTGTACCTCACCGATACCGGGCGCATCTTTCTCGCCCGCGCACGTTCGCTGGTGGCCGAGCTGAAGGATGCCGAGGCCGAGGTCAACGCGACCGCGCTGAACCCGACTGGCGTGCTGCGCGTCACCGCCTCGCTCTCGTTCGCGACCCGCCACGTTGCGCCGCTGCTGCGCGACTACACCGCCCGTTATCCGAACGTGCGGGTCCACGTCGAGGTCGCGAACCGGTATCTCGACATCATCGACAACAACATCGACGTGGCGATCCGCACGCGCGAGGTCGAGCCCGACTCGAATATCACGATTCGCCGTCTGGCCGAGACCCGACGCATCCTGTGCGCATCACCGCGCTACCTGGCCGAGCACGGCATGCCGACCTCGCTCGAAGGGCTGGAACGGCATCGCTGGCTGGTGTATGTGCACGCCCACCATCCGAACGAGCTGCGCTTCACGCGCGACGGCAAGGTCAGCACGGTCACGGTCCACGGGCTGCTCGAATCGAACGACGGCCAGGTGCTGCGCGCCGCCGCGCTGGACGGCCTGGGAATCCTGATCCAGCCGACCTACATCGTGCACGACGATATCGCCGCCGGCCGGCTGCTGCCGCTGCTCGACGACTGGGACCTGCCGCGCTTGACGATCAACCTCGCCTACCCGAGCCGCAAGCACCTGTCGGCCAAGGTGCGCAGCTTCATCGATTTCATGGCCGAGCATTTCAAGGCGATGGACTACGAGCGCAAATGGACCGCGCGCTGGACCGGCTGAGGGCAATCCAGGCCCGGCGTCGGAGCCGGGTGTTCGCGAAGAAAAACTATTTTCTTGATCGCTCTCTAAGTCTCGGCTTGAACTGCTTTGTGTCCTTTCGCGTTCTTGGCGGTAGAAATTCGTCCTGCCTCGGCAGTGAACACCAGCGTTACCGCCAAGAACGCGAAGGACGCGAAGTGAATTCTCGAGAGCGGCTCAGTGCCGGTCGGCGCGGCGCAGCGCGAGCAGCGCGAGCGCCAGGCCGAGCAGCCAGCCTTCGCCGAGCGCACCGCCACCGGCCCTGCCATCGCCTGGCACCTCGGTGGCGCTGGCCGGGACGGCGTCGATAAACCCCGGTTCGCCCGGGCGGTCGATGCCCAGGGCGGTGGCGACGACGACCTCGGCCGCGCTGTCCAAGTCGACCCGCGGCCAGTTCGGCGCCTGGTAACGCGCGGGCGATCGCGCATAGACGAGCGCCTGCGCCGCGTCGAGGATGCCGGCGCCGCAGGTCGCGGTGCTGCAGATGCAGCGTCCCGGGTTCAGCGCCGAGCAGGCAGCGATGCGACTCGCGACGACGTGCGGGCGCGCGCTGGCGGCCAGGCCAGCAATGATCTGCGCTGCGCTCAGCTTGGGATTCGCCGCCAGCATCAGACTCACGGTCGCCGCCACCATCGGTGCCGCGAAACTCGTTCCCGAAGCAGCACCGTAGACCGGCAGCCCAGGACCGCGGGTGCCCGAATTGCCGATCGTGAACAACCCACCGTCGCCGAGCAACGCGGTCCACGCGCCTTCGGACGCATCGCCGCCGACGGTCGAAATCGCGACCTCGGGGCCGAAATTCGAATAGCTTGCCTTGAAGCCATCGCGATTCAAGGCCGCCACGCCGATGACGCGCGCGCAATTGGCCGGCCGGTTGGTCGCGCCGTGTCCATTGCCGGCCGCGGCGATCAAGACCACACCCTGGGCGGCGATTTCGTCGATGGTGTCCTGGTAGGCGGCGTTGCAAGGGGCATTGCCGCCGTAGCTCAGGTTGATGATGCGCGCCGGATGCGGGTTGCGCGGCGCCCCTGCCACCGCCAGGCCGGCAGCCCAGCGCATGCCGTCGACGATATCGGCCAGCTCGGCGCCGCACTTGCCGGCCACCCGCACCGGCAGCACCCGCGCCGATCCGTTCGCGCCTGCGACGCCCACGCCGTTGCCGGTCGCCGCCGCGACGATGCCCGCGATGACGGTGCCGTGCCAGCGGCTGTTCTGCACGCTGCAGCTGCCGAACAGCGCCGGATTCGCGCCGCGGTCGGCCTGGCTGACCCAGTCGCCGGGGTCGCTGGCGTCGGTATCGCGGCCGTCGCCGTCGTTCGCATAGTCGACTCCGGAGACGAAGTCGTGGCCCTGCAGCACATTGGCGTCGAGATCGGGGTGCGCGGTGATCCCGGTATCGAGCACGGCCACCACCACGACCGATTTGCCAGTGCCGTTGCCGCTCTCTTTGTCGTCGCCCTCGGCGTTGCGCCAGGCGGCGTCGAAACCCGGCACGCCGCGCCGGCGGTCGCCGATCGCATTCGCATTGCTCCCGGCGACGGAATGCAGCCACCACTGGTTCACGAACAGTGGATCGTTGGGCGGCGAATCGGCATCGAGCCGCCGTTCGCGCGTATTCGGTACCACCCATTCGACCTCGGGCTGATCGCGCAGGCGCTGCGCGATCACGGCTGCCTCGGCACGCTCGAGCGGATGTGCGAACGCCACGTGGTGCGCGCGCCCGACCGCACGCAAGCGCAGCGGCGCGACCCCGGCCGCGGCCATTGCGCGAGCGAGCCGCGGCGTGTCGGCGTCGCCCGACGCAGCGCCGGTCCGCAGCTTGACGATCAGGCCGTTCGCGGGGCCGGTGTCCGGGCTGTCCGCGACGGGCACCGCAGCGGCGCTGCCGCCGATGAGAAAAATTGCGAGCAACCACCCGCGCCAGACCCGATCGACGCGCGACCGAGCGTGCACGCGATCACTCCTTGCGCAGGCCGAGGACGGCGAGGCCGAGCAGCGCCAGCCAGCCCGCGCCGAGCGCGCCGCCACCGCCGCCGGTCGATACCGGCGGCGGCGCGGCCTC
>JBDSEG010000080.1:0-17297 GCA_039920165.1 Burkholderiaceae bacterium | reverse complement strand
TGCCGATGCCCTCGGTGCAGTGCTTCACGGCCTGGTCCATCGTCAGCCATTGCGGCGCCGGGTGCTTGCCGGCCACCACCACGTTGACGTAGTGCCGGCTGCGCAGGCAATGGTCCATCACCGACAGGAGGCAGTTCGCATCGGGCGGCAGGTAGACGCGCACGATCTCGGCCTTTTTGTTGACCACGTGGTCGATGAAGCCGGGGTCCTGGTGCGTGAAGCCGTTGTGGTCCTGGCGCCATACATGCGAAGCGAGCAGGTAGTTCAGCGACGCGATATTGCGCCGCCACGGGATCTGCGAGGTCACCTTCAGCCACTTGGCGTGCTGGTTGAACATCGAGTCGATGATGTGGATGAAGGCTTCATAGCAGTTGAACAGGCCGTGCCTGCCGGTCAGCAGATAGCCTTCGAGCCAGCCTTCGCACTGGTGCTCGCTGAGCATCTCCATCACCCGGCCGCTCGGCGCCAGGAACTCGTCGTTGGCTTGAGTTGCAGCGTCCCACTGGCGTTGCGTCACTTCGAAGAGTGCGGCCAGACCGTTCGAGATCGTCTCGTCGGGGCCGAAGACACGGAAGTTGCGGTGCGCCTCGTTCGACTTCGCCACGTCGCGCAGGAAGGGGCCGAGGACGCGGGTGTCGCCGATGCCCGGTACACCGGGCACCGGCACGTCGCACGCATACTCGCGGAAGTCCGGCAGGCGCAGGTCGCGCAACAGGAGGCCGCCGTTGGCATGCGGATTCGCACCCATGCGCCGCGTGCCGACGGGCGCGAGTTCGGCCAGCTCCGGGATCAGTCTGCCCTGCTCGTCGAACAGTTCCTCGGCCCGGTAGCTCTTCAGCCAGGCGTCGATCAACGCAAGGTGGCCCGGGTGCGCGGCCGGGTCGGTGACCGGCACCTGGTGGGCGCGGGAGGTGCCTTCGATCTGTCGACCGTCGACCTCCTTCGGTCCGGTCCAGCCCTTGGGCGAGTCGAGCACGATCATCGGCCAGCGCGGGCGCGTCGCCTTGCCGGTGGCGCGCGCCGCTTTTCGGATCGTGAGGATCTGCTGGACGGCGTCGTCCATCGCCGTGGCCATCGCCTCGTGCATCAGGGCCGGGTCGCGACCGGCGACGAACAGCGGCGTCCAGCCGTAGCCGCGCAGCAACTGCTCCAGCTCTTCGCGGGTGATGCGCGCGAGGATGGTCGGGTTGGCGATCTTGTAGCCGTTCAAGTGCAGGATCGGCAGCACCGCACCGTCGGTCACCGGGTCGAGAAACTTGTTCGAGTGCCAGGCGGTGGCCAGCGGCCCGGTCTCGGCTTCGCCGTCGCCGACGACGCAGGCGACGATCAGCTCGGGGTTGTCGAATACCGCGCCGAAGGCATGGCTGAGCGAGTAGCCCAGTTCGCCGCCTTCGTGGATCGAGCCCGGGCATTCGGGCGACGCGTGGCTGGGAATGCCGCCGGGAAACGAGAACTGCCGGAACAGCCGCTGCAGGCCGACCTCGTCCCGGCTGATGTCCGGGTAGACCTCGCTGTACGTGCCTTCGAGGTAGGTGTTGGCCACGACCGCGGGCCCGCCGTGTCCGGGCCCGCTGATGTAGATCATGTCGAGGTCGTACTGCTTGATGACCCGGTTCAGGTGCACGTATATAAAGTTCTGCCCGGGCGTCGTGCCCCAGTGCCCGAGCAGCATGTGCTTGATGTCGGAAAGCGCGAGCGGCCGCCGCAGCAACGGGTTGTCGTAAAGATAGATCTGCCCGACCGACAGGTAGTTCGCGGCGCGCCAGTAGGCGTCGATGCGTTGGCACAGCTCTGGCGTCAGGGTATTGCTGCTCATGGCGAGAGGTGGATCCGGGTTGGTCGCAAAGTTTTGCCGTCCGCAAGCGCAGGCGTTGCCGATCACGGACCGGTCACCAGGAAGAACCCGGCTGCTAGAAGACCCGTTGATCGGGCCGAGGCGCATGACCGATCAGGCCGGGTCCGGCTCGACATCGGCGGGATGGCGGCGGTGGTCGTCGCGTCGCCCGAGCAGCGTTTCGAGCGACGCTCTCAGCTTGCGAGCGGCGCCGTCCACGGCCTGATGGATGCTGCCGGCGTGATGGCTGACGGCCACCGGCTGGTGGCTTCTCAGCCGCGCTTCCATCAGGCAGCGCTTGTCATCGATGCCGGCCTTGCCGCCATTCTCGTCGTCCAGATGCACTTCCACCCGGGTCAGTTGGTCCTCGATATGGCGCACCGCTCTGGCGACCACCGCTTCGACGTGCGCGGACAAGGCCTCGTTGCCGTCAATGTGGTGGTCGGTGTTGATCTGGATCTGCATCTCGGGGTCCCTTGCTTGATTCGAACGTTCAACTCATCCGGCGTCGCCACCGGCGCACTTCATGGCAACCCCCCGACCCGCCGCATTGCGTCGAGCCACTCGCGAGGGTCAAGTCAACGCGGGAGAGACCCCTCGCCAACTCGAATAAGTGAGAGTCGTGAAGCGCCCAAGAGTTTCCGCCGCCAAAGCGAGCCGTGATGATGGGGTCGCCGTGACCGATGAAGTGCCGTTGCGCTTGACGAACTGGATCTGCGACCCAGTGTGGGCCGATGCGGATGCCGGTCTGTGGCTATCGCACTGACTGTGGCACGCACCGCGAGCACGATCATTGACGGGGATCAAGGCGCTGTGTGGCTCGCGCGCCCCGCACACCTGCGCCGCGGATAGTCTTGACCCCATGCCCGAAGTCCAACTCCTTTCCAATGGCAGCTATCACGTTCTGGTCACGGCGGCCGGCGGCGGCTTCAGCCGCTGGAACGACATCGCGGTCACGCGTTGGCACGAAGATTCGAGTCGCGATCCCTGGGGCAGCTTCTGCTACCTGCGCGACGAGGCCAGCGCCGCCGTCTGGTCGACGACGCCCCAGCCAGCGCTGCGCAGCGCCGAACGGACCGAAGGCCGCTTCGACGGCGGGCGCGCGAGCTTCACGCGCGTCGACGACGGTATTGAGACACGCACCGAGATCGCGGTCTCGCGCGACGCCGCCGTCGAATTGCGCCGCGTCGTGATCACCAATCTCGGCGCAGGCCGCCGCACGCTCAGCGCGACCAGCTATGCCGAGGTCGTGCTGGCAGCGGCCGCCTCCGATGCCGCGCACCCGGCCTTCAGCAAGCTGTTCGTCCAGACGTCGATCGACGCGCAGAGGCAGACGATCTTCGCCACCCGCCGCCCGAGCACCCCCACCGATCCGACACCCTGGCTGTTCCACAGTTCACAGGTTCGCGGCCAGACTGTCGGCCCCCTGTCGTTCGAGACCGACCGCAAGCGCTTCATCGGGCGGGGACGCAGCACGGCCGACCCGCAAGCGCTGGAGGACGGCGGGTCGCTGTCGGGCAGCGCCGGGCCGGTGCTCGACGCCGTGACCGCCATCCGCGTGCCGGTGACGCTCGCCGCCGGCGCATCGATCACGATCGACTGGTTCACCGGCGTCGCGCCATCACGCGCCGAGTGCGAGGCTCTGGCGCGGCGGCATCGAAGCGAAGCCGCCGCCAACGCCATCGTCGAGCACGCCAGCGCGTACCGGGAACGTACCCTGCGACGCCTGCACGCCAGCGACGCCGACGCCGCCATCTACGTGCGCATGGCGGCGGCCATCGTCTATGCCGACGGCGCGTGCCGTGCCGACGCCGCAACCATCGCGCAGAACCGGCGCGGGCAGTCCGCGCTGTGGGGATTCGGCATCTCGGGCGATTGGCCGGTCGCGCTGCTGGTGCTGACCGGTCCGGGGCGGCTGGTACTGATCCGGCGGATGCTGCAGGCGCATTTCTACTGCCTTGCTTTCGGCATCCGCAGCGATCTCGTGGTGGTCTGCGCGAGCGCACTGTTCGAGCGGGTGAAGGCGCTCGTGAGCGCGGGCCTGGGTGTCGACAGCGGTGTCGCTGGCGACAAAGTCGACGGCGTCTTCGTCCTCGACGATGACAAGCTCGACGACGGTGACCGCATCCTGCTGCGCAGCGTCGCGCGGCTGGTGATCGGCGACGGGGCCGCGACCCTGGAAGCACAGGTCGCGCCGCGTGCCGCCGCCATCGTCGACAAGGCCGACGCGGCCGCGCTCCGCCGAATGGTACCGACCGCAGCGAACGTGCCGTCCGGCGACGACCTGCTGGCCTTCAA
This sequence comes from Burkholderiaceae bacterium, assembly GCA_039920165.1. Lineage (GTDB taxonomy): Bacteria > Pseudomonadota > Gammaproteobacteria > Burkholderiales > Burkholderiaceae_C > JBDSEG01. The sequence goes on along the minus strand of JBDSEG010000080.1, from coordinate 13,165 downwards.
CGGCTTCGGCGGATTCAGCCCGGATGGCCGCGAATACTTCATCACGACATCGGCGCAGCGCATGACGCCGGCGCCGTGGGTCAACGTCATCGCCAACCCCGGCTTCGGCACGCTGGTGTCGGAAAGCGGCAGCGCGACGACCTGGGCCGCGAACGCGCACGAATACCGCCTCACCCCCTGGTCGAACGACCCGGTCGCCGACGCCAACACCGAGGCACTCTATATCCGCGACGACGAGAGCGGGCGCTGCTGGTCGCCCACGCTGCTGCCCACGCGCAGCGCCGGGCCGTATGTGGCGCGCCACGGCTTCGGCTACAGCGTCTTCGAGCACACCGAGGACGGCATCGAATCCGACCTGCGTGTCTTCGTCGCCATCGGCGAGGCGGTCAAATTCTCGGTGCTCTCGCTGCGCAACCGCAGCGACCGGCCGCGACGCCTGTCCGTCACGGGGTATCTCGAGTGGGTGCTCGGCGACGAACGCGAGAAGACGCTGATGCACGTGGTGACCGAACGGGACGCGACCACCGGCGCCTTGTTCGCGCGCAACGCCTACAACACCGATTTCGCCGGCCGCATCGCGTTCTTCGATGTGGACAAGGGAACCGAGGACGGCACCGATGAATTCGCGGCCGAGGTCTGCGGCGACCGCGCCGACTTCTTCGGCCCGACGGGAACACTGGCTGCGCCCGACGCGCTCGCGCAGGCGGCCTGGTCAGGCCGTGTCGGCGCGGCGCTCGACCCTTGCGCGGCTTTGCGGGTCGCTGTGGTTCTGGCGCCGGGACAGGAGCACGTCGTGGTGTTCAGGCTCGGCGCCGGCCACACCTTGGACGAGACGCGCGACCGCGTGCGCCGAAGCCGGTGCCCGGGTGCCGCGCACGAGGCCTTGCAAGCCGTGCACGCCTTCTGGCAAGACACCCTGGGCGCGGTGCAGGTGCACACGCCCGACGCGACGCTTAACGTGCTCGCCAACGGCTGGTTGCTGTACCAGGTGATCGCGTCGCGTCTGTGGGGCCGCACGGCCTTCTATCAGTCCAGCGGCGCATTCGGCTTTCGCGACCAGTTGCAGGATGTGATGGCGCTGGTCCACGCTGCTCCGGCGCTCGTGCGCGATCACCTGCTGCGTGCCGCCGCGCGCCAGTTCGTCGAAGGCGATGTGCAGCACTGGTGGCATCCGCCTTCGGGCAAGGGCGTCCGTACCCGCTGCGCCGACGACTTCCTGTGGTTGCCGCTCGCCACCTGTCGCTACGTCGAGGTCACGGGCGACTGCGGCGTTCTCGACGTGGCTTGTCCCTTCCTCGACAGTCGGCCGCTGAAGGATGGCGAGGCATCGAACTACGAATTGCCCAAGGTGTCGGACGAAGAGGCGAGTCTCTACGAACACGGCGTGCTGGCGATCCGCCGAAGCCTGCATTTCGGCGCACACGGCCTGCCGTTGATGGCGGGTGGCGACTGGAACGACGGCATGAATCTGGTGGGTGCCGGCGGCCAGGGCGAGAGTGTGTGGATGGCGTTTTTCCTGGTCACGGTGCTCAAGCGCTTTGCACCGATCGCGCGCGCCCATGGCGACGCCGACTTCGCCGCGCGCTGCGACGCCGAGGCGGATCGCTTGCGCACGGGCATCGAGTCCTCGGCCTGGGACGGCGCCTGGTACCGGCGCGCCTGGTTCGACGACGGCACGGTGCTCGGGTCGGCGGCCAACGCCGAATGCCAGATCGATTCGATCGCGCAGAGCTGGTCGGTGCTGTCGGGTGCAGCGCCGGCCGATCGTGCACGGCGCGCGATGGCATCGCTCGACGAGCGGCTGGTCCACCGCGATACGCGCCTGGTGCAGTTGCTCGACCCGCCATTCGACACCAGCAAGCCGTCGCCCGGCTATATCCAGGGCTACGTTCCGGGAGTGCGCGAGAACGGCGGCCAGTACACGCACGCCGCGGTGTGGGCAGCGATGGCCTTCGCGGCGCTCGGCGATGCCGATCGCGCGTGGGACTTGTTTTCCCTCTTGAACCCGATGCGCCACGCGGGCGATGCCGGGCAGGTCGCAACCTACCAGGTCGAGCCCTATGTCATCGCTGGCGACGTCTACGCCTTCGCACCTCACGCCGGGCGCGGCGGCTGGACCTGGTACACCGGGTCGGCCGGCTGGATGTACCAGCTTCTCATCGAGTCCTTGCTCGGTGTGCGACGAAGCGGGAACCAATTGCGCGTGTGCCCGCTCGTACCAAAAATGTGGACGACCTTCGATGTCAGCTATCGCCACGGCACATCGACCTTCGCGATCACCTGCCGTGAAGCGGCAGCAGGCCTTGCGGCGAGCGTCGTCGCCGACGGCGTCGAGACCGCTGGCGACTCATTGACGCTGATCGACGACGGCGGCGCCCACGTGGTGCTGGTCAATGTGGCACGCCGGCACTGATGGCGACAACCAACCTGGATCGAACCATGCAACTCGGAATGATCGGACTCGGCCGCATGGGCGCCAGCATGGTGCGACGCCTGATGAAGAAGGGACACACCTGCGTGGTCCACGATACGCGGCCCGAGGCGGTGGTCGCTCTGCAAGCCGATGGTGCCGTCGGGGCTGCATCGATCGAGGATTTCGTCGCCAAGCTGGCGCGGCCGCGTGCGATCTGGCTGATGGTGCCGGCGGCCATCGTCGACACGGAACTCGCGGCGCTGGCGCCGCATCTGCAAGACGGCGACATCGTCGTCGACGGCGGCAACTCGTTCTACCGCGACGACGTGCTCCGTGCCAAGCACCTGCGCGAGGCCGGCGTGCACTACGTCGACGTCGGCACCAGCGGCGGAGTTGCCGGCGAAGAACGCGGCTACTGCCTGATGATCGGCGGCGAGGACGCCATCATGCGCCATCTGCAACCCATCTTTTCGGCCCTGGCGCCGGGTGTCGGCACGGTATCGCGTACGCCCGGACGCAGCGGCGCGGTTGCACCGGCCGAAGAGGGATTTCTGCATTGCGGTCCGTCGGGCGCGGGCCACTTCGTCAAGATGATCCACAACGGCATCGAATACGGCGTAATGGCGGCCTATGCCGAGGGACTGAATATCCTGCGCAACGCCAACGTCGGGCTGCGCCCGCAAGCCAGCGACGCCGAGACCACGCCGCTGCGCGACCCCGAGTTCTACCGCTACGAGATGAACCTGGCCGAAGTCGCCGAGGTCTGGCGCCGCGGCAGCGTGATCGGCTCGTGGCTGCTCGACCTCACTGCCGGTGCGCTGCTGAAGGACCCGCAGCTCGAAGCCTACGACGGCCGCGTATCCGATTCGGGTGAAGGCCGCTGGACGCTGCAAGCGGCGATCGACGAAGCGGTGCCGACGCCGGTGCTCAGCGCCGCCTTGTACGAACGCTTCGCGTCGCGCGGCGAGGCAGGCTTCGCCAACCAGGTTCTGTCGGCCATGCGACACGCCTTCGGTGGCCATGTCGAGAAGCCTGCGGAAGACGCACGATGAGCGTTGCGGCACGTACCGGGCCAACCGCTGGGCGGCCGCAATCGGGCGCCCTCGTGATCTTCGGCTTCAGCGGCGACCTTGCCCGCAAGAAGATCTTCCCGGCGCTTTATGCGATGGTGAAGAAGGGCCATCTGACGGTGCCGGTGATCGGCGTCGCGTCGTCGAAGTGGGGCGTCGACGAATGGCACGGTCACGTGCGCGACAGCCTGCTGCACGAAGGGCATGAAGGCGGCATCGACGACCCCGGTGCGTTCGACCGCCTGCTGGCGCTGCTGAACTACGTCAGCGGCGACTACAACGACGCCGCCACCTTCAACGCATTGAAGGCCGCGCTGGGCGGCGCAAAGCGGCCGGCGTTCTATCTCGCCATTCCGCCGTCGCTGTTCGCCACCGTGATCCAGAGCCTGGGTCGAATCGGCCTGGCGCAGGACGCGCGCGTCATCGTCGAGAAGCCGTTCGGCCGCGACCTCGAATCGGCACGCGAGCTGAACGCGGTGACGCAGGCGGTATTCCCCGAGTCGTCGATCTTCCGCATCGACCACTACCTGGGGAAGGAAGCGATCATGAACATCCTCTACTTCCGCTTCGCGAACTCGTTCCTCGAACCGGTATGGAACCGCCACCACGTCGCCAGCGTGCAGGTGACGCTGGCCGAGGACTTCGGGGTCGGCACGCGCGGCGCCTTCTACGAAAGTGCAGGCTGCCTGCGCGATGTGGTCGAAAACCACCTGTTCCAGATCGTCGCGCTGCTGGCGATGGAGCCGCCGGCGTTTCAGAGCTTCGAGGCCGTGCACAGCGCCAAGGCCGGCGTGCTGCGTGCGATGCTGCCGCTGAAGCCCGCCGATCTGGTGCGTGGCCAGTACATCGGCTACCGGGACGAAAAGGGGGTCGCGAGCGACTCCGACGTGGAGACCTTCTGCGCGCTGCGCCTGTTCATCGACTCGTGGCGCTGGGCCGGGGTGCCCTGGTATTTGCGCGCCGGCAAGAGGCTTCCGGCTTCGGTGGTCGAAGTGCAGGTGCAGTTGCAGCCGCCGCCGCAGCAGTTGTTCGACGATTCCGGGCCCACCGGCGGCCGCGCCAACTACGTTCGCTTCCGCCTGCAGCCCGAGGCCAGCATCGCGCTGGCGGCGCGCGTCAAGCGCCCGGGCAAGGAGTTCGTCGGCGTCCAGCGCGAGCTGTACCTGGGCGAAGACGAGCCGAGCACGATGTCGACCTACGAGCGCCTGCTCGGCGACGCGATGGCCGGCGACGGCGCGCTCTTCACCGACGAGGACGCGGTGATGGCGGCCTGGACCGTGGTCGAGCCGGTATTGGGCGAGCATGGCGCCGCGCTGGCGTACGAACCGGGAAGCTGGGGCCCCGCCGAGGCCGCAGCGCTGACGGCCCACGACGGGGGCTGGCACGATCCGGCAGCCGACGTGCCACCCCGGAACGGCCCGGCGGAAGGCCCTCGATGACGGCCGACGTGATCTTCCTGCTCGATGTCGACAACACGCTGCTCGACAACGACCGCATCGTTGCCGATCTGCGTGAGCACCTGACGAGCGAATTCGGTGCCGCCTGCGCGCAGCGGTACTGGGCCATCCTCGATACGTTGCGCGAAGAGCTCGGGTATGTCGACTACCTTGGCGCATTGCAGCGCTACCGGCTCGATGTCGAACAGGGTGGCGCCGACGAGCAGCGCCTGCTGACGATGTCCTCGTTCCTGATCGACTACCCCTTCGCCGACCGGTTGTATGCGCGCGCGCTGGAGGCCATCACGCACCTGGGGCGCTACGGCCCGACAGTGATCCTGACCGACGGCGACGTCGTATTCCAGCCGCGCAAGCTGCAGCGCTCGGGCCTGTGGGATGCCGTGGACGGGCGTGCGCTGATCTTCGTGCACAAGGAAAAAATGCTCGACGCCGTGCAACGCCACTATCCGGCCCGGCACTACGTGATGGTCGACGACAAGCTGCGCATCCTCGCGGCCATGAAGGCGATCTGGCACGAGCGGCTCACGACCATCTTCGCGCGCCAGGGTCATTACGCCCTGGACCCGGCGGTGTTCGCCGCCCAACCGGTCGCCGACTTCACGATCGAGCGCATCGGTGAACTCGCCGATCTCGATCCAGCGCCACTCATCAAGTGACCCGCCACCCAGGCGCGTCCCACCCCGGAGATGCCATGAACACCCACACCACCAAAACCAACACCAAGAAGCTGCACGACCTGGGCCAGAGCCTGTGGGTCGACAACATCAGCCGCGAAATGCTGGTCAAGGGAACGCTGGCGCGCTACATCGCCGACTGGTCCGTGACCGGCCTCACGTCGAACCCGACGATCTTCGAACACGCGATCGGCCACGGCAGCTTCTACGACGATGCGATTACCCGGCTGGCGCGGCGCGGAGAACCCGCAGAGGAACTGTTCTTCGCGCTGGCGCTGGAGGATCTGCGCTCCGCGGCCGATCTGTTCCGCCCGGTCTTCGATGCCACCGAGAGGCTCGACGGCTGGGTCTCGCTCGAGGTCTCGCCCCTGCTGTCCGACAACGCCGCCAAGACCATCCACGCCGCGGCCTGGCTGCATGAGGCGGCCGATCGGCCGAATCTCTTCATCAAGATCCCGGGCACGCCGGCCGGCCTCGAAGCCATCGAGGAATCGATCTTCGCCGGCGTGCATGTCAACGTGACCCTCCTGTTCTCGCGCGAACAGTACCTTGCGGCGGCCGAAGCCTACATGCGCGGCATCGAACGCCGCCTCGCGGAGGGTTTGGCCCCGCACGTGTCCTCGGTCGCATCCCTGTTCGTCAGCCGCTGGGACGTCGCGGTGAAGCAGGAAGTCTCACCGCCGTACCACAACCGCCTGGGAATCGCGATCGCGATGCGCACCTACAAGGCCTACCGCGACCTGCTCGCATCGCCGCGCTGGCGAGCACTTGCCCACGCGGGGGCCCGGCCACAGCGGCTGCTGTGGGCGAGCACCGGCACCAAGGACCCGGCGGCACCCGACACCCTGTACGTCGAGGCATTGGCGGCGCCCGACACCATTGATACGATTCCCGAGAAGACGCTGCAGGCCTTCGCCGACCACGGCAAGGTGGGGGCCGTGCTGCCGACCGATGGCGGCTACGCCGAGGCGGTGCTGGAAGAGTTCAGGCGCGAGGGCGTCGACGATGAAGCCCTGGCCGCACGCCTGCAACGCGAGGGCGCCGATGCCTTCGCCGCATCGTGGCACGCGTTGCTCGCGCGCATCCACGAAAAAAGCGCCCGCCTGTCAGGGACCGGGGCTTGAGCGCTGCGCCGGGTCGCCCCATGGAAGACGCTGCTGCTGAGGCGCGCAACCGGCCGGGGTCGCCGGTCTCGCTGCCGGCGTGGGAAGCGCTGAACACGCATCACATGAAGACAGGCCACGCCCACCTGCGCGACCTGTTCGCAGATGACGACCAGCGTGGCCGGCGCTACACGCTCGAAGCGGCCGGCCTGTATCTGGACTATTCGAAGAACCGCATCGACGACCGGACGCTGAAGCTGCTCGCTGCGCTCGCTGCGGAATGCGGCCTGGCCGGGCGCATCGAGGCCATGTTCCGCGGCGACGCGATCAATACGACCGAGCAGCGCTCGGTGCTGCACGTCGCGCTGCGCGCGCCGGCCACGCAGAAGCTGGTCGTGGAGGAGGTCGACGTCGTCGCCGAGGTCCACGCGGTGCTCGAGCGCATGGGCTCGTTCGCCGACGCCGTGCGCAGCGGCATCTGGCTGGGCCACACTGGCAAGCGCATCCGCAACGTCGTCAGCATCGGTATCGGCGGATCGGACCTCGGCCCGGTGATGGCCTTCGAGGCCTTGCGCCACTACAGTCAGCGCGATCTGACGATGCGTTTCGTCTCCAATGTCGACGCCACCGACCTGGTCGAGGCGACGCGCGATCTCGACGCCGCCGAAACCCTGTTCATCGTCTGCTCGAAGACCTTCACCACGCAGGAGACCCTGACCAACGCCCACGCGGCGCGCGCGTGGGCCGTCGGTCAGCTCGGCGACAAGGCAGTGGCACGGCACTTCGTCGCGGTCTCGACGAATGCGGAGGGTGTGGGGCAATTCGGCATCGCGGCCGAGAATATGTTCGGCTTCTGGGACTGGGTCGGTGGCCGCTACTCGATGGACTCGGCGATCGGCCTTTCGACGATGATCGCCATCGGGCCGCAGCACTTTTGCGATCTGCTGGCCGGCATGCATGCGATGGACGAACACTTTCGCCAGGCGCCGGTCGAGCGGAACATGCCGGTGCTGCTCGGCCTGCTGGCGATCTGGAACAACAACTTCCTCGGCGCCGCGACCACCGCCGTGCTGCCGTACGACCAGTACCTCAAGCGCTTCCCGGCCTATCTGCAGCAGCTGACGATGGAGAGCAACGGCAAGCACGTGACGCAGGGTGGCCAGCGCGTCGGAGTCGAGACCGCGCCGATCCTCTGGGGCGAGCCCGGCACCAACGGCCAGCATTCGTTCTACCAGTTGCTCCACCAAGGCACACGGCTCGTGCCGTGCGACTTCATCGGCTTCTGCCAGGGCCTGAACCCGCTCGGCCTTCAGCACGATCTGCTGATGGCCAATCTCTTTGCGCAAAGCGAGGCGCTGGCCTTCGGCAAGACCGCCGCAGAGGTGACTGTCGAGGCAACACCCCTCGCGCTGGTGCCGCACCGTGTCTTCGAAGGCAACCGGCCGAGCAACACGATCCTGGCCGAACGGTTGACGCCGGCGACGCTGGGCACGCTGATCGCGCTTTACGAGCACAGCGTCTTCACCCAGGGCGTGATCTGGGGCATCGATTCGTTCGACCAGTGGGGGGTCGAACTCGGCAAGGTGCTGGCGCAGCGTGTGCTGCCCGAGCTCGATGCGTCGAGCGACGCGCCGCTCGGCCACGACAGTTCCACCAATGCGCTGATCCGACGCTATCGGCGCGAGCGTTCAGCCGGCCCGCGGTCCAGCCAACCTTGAGGAGCCCACGATGCCTACCCTGATCAGCCCTCTGGCCGGCAAGCCGGCACCGCGTTCGCTGCTGGTCGACGTGCCCCGGCTCGTCACCGCGTACTACACCGGCGTGCCCGACCCTGCGGTGGCGTCGCAGCGTGTGGCCTTCGGTACTTCCGGCCATCGCGGCTCGTCGTTCGAGCTCTCGTTCAACGAATGGCACGTGCTGGCGATCACGCAGGCGATCTGCGAGTACCGCCAGAGCCAGCACATCACCGGGCCGCTGTTTCTCGGCATCGACACCCACGCGCTGTCGCAGCCGGCCTGTGCGAGCGCGCTCGAGGTGCTGGCCGCCAACGGCGTCGACGTGATGCTGGCATTGAGCGACGAATACACGCCCACACCCGCGATCTCGCACGCGATCCTGGCGCACAACCGCGGGCGCTACGGCCACGACAGCGGCGGGCTGGCCGACGGCATCGTCGTGACGCCGTCGCACAACCCGCCAGACAACGGCGGCTTCAAGTACAACCCGCCGAACGGCGGCCCGGCGGGCGCCGACATCACCGCCGGAATCGAGGTCAGCGCAAACCGCTTTCTCGAAGCCGCGCTGGCCGGAGTCAGGCGGGTGCCGCACCAACAGGCGCTGCGTGCGAAGACGACGCACCGCCACGACTTTCTCGGCGCGTATGTCGCCGACCTCGGAAACGTGATCGATTTCGACGCGATCCGCGATGCCAAGGTCCGCATCGGCGTCGATCCGCTCGGCGGTGCCGGCGTGCACTACTGGGCGCGCATCGCCGAGGATCACCGGCTCGACCTCACCGTGGTCAGCGACCTTGTCGACCCGACCTTCGGCTTCATGACGGTCGACTGGGACGGCCAGATCCGCATGGATCCGTCGTCGCCCTATGCGATGCAGCGACTGCAAGGCATGAAGGACCGCTTCGATATCGCATTCGCCTGCGACACCGACCACGACCGCCACGGCATCGTCACGCCCACCGGTGGGCTGATGCCGCCGAACCACTTCCTCTCGGTCGCGATCGACTACCTGTTCAGGCACCGAACCTCGTGGCGTGCGGACGCCGCGGTTGGCAAGACGGTCGTCAGCACGAGCCTGATCGACCGCGTCGCAGCAAGGCTGGGTCGCAAACTGCTCGAAGTTCCGGTCGGCTTCAAGTGGTTCTCGGCGGGGCTGCTCGACGGCTCGCTCGGCTTCGGCGGCGAGGAGAGCGCCGGCGCCAGTTTCCTGCGCCGCGACGGCACGGTCTGGACCACCGACAAGGACGGCCTCGTGCCGGCACTGCTGGCCGCCGAGATCACGGCGCGCTGCGCGCGCGACCCGGCCCGGAACTACGCGGAACTGGTGCGCTCGCTGGGCGAGCCGGTCGCGGACCGCGTCGAGGCGGCGGCAACGCCAGCGCAGAAGGCGCAACTCGCGGCGCTGGCGCCGGCACGCATCGGCGCGCGCGAACTGGCCGGCGAAGCGATCACGGCGGTGCTCGACCATGCGCCGGGCAACGGCGCTGCGATCGGCGGCATCAAGGTCGTCTCGAAGAGCGGCTGGTTCGCCGCCCGGCCGTCGGGCACCGAGGACATCTACAAGATCTACGCCGAGAGTTTCAGCGGCAACGATCACCTGCAACGCATCCTGAAGGAAGCGCAGGCAATCGTCGACGAAGCGATCGCATCGCCGTGACGGCTGATCCGGCCGACGAGACGCTGCTCGAACGTCTGCAGCGTGGCGCGTTCGACTACTTCCTGCGGGCCAACAACCCGCGCAATGGCCTGGTCGCCGACACCACGCGGGAGGGTGCGCCGTGCAGCATCGCGGTGATCGGCTTTGCGCTGTCGGTTTACCCGGTGGGCGTCGAGCGCGGATGGATGGAGCGCGCCGACGCCGTGCAGCGCACGCTCGTCACGCTGCGCTTCCTGATGGCGAGCGACCAGTCGGGCAGTGCCCGGGCCACCGGCTACCGCGGCTTCTACTTCCACTTCCTCGACATGGAAAGCGGCACACGCGTCTGGCGCTCCGAGGTCTCACTGATCGACACCGGCTTCCTGATTGCCGGCGTGCTGACCGCGGCGACGTACTTCGACGAAGACACACCCGACGAGATCGAGTTGCGCCGGCTGGCCGACGCGCTGTATTGCCGCGTCGACTGGCGCTGGGCGCAGCGTGAGGGTGGCGCGGTGACGCACGGCTGGAAGCCCGAATGCGGCTACCTCAACTATGGGTGGGAAGGCTACAGCGAGGCGATCCTGCTCTACGTCCTGGGCCTGGGCTCGCCGACGCATGCGCTCACCGACCAGTGCTTCTGCGCCTGGACTTCGACCTACCAGTGGGAGAACCTGTACGGGCACGACTTCCTGTACGCGGGGCCGCTGTTCATCCACCAGTTTTCGCACGCGTGGATCGACTTCCGCGGCATCCGCGATGCGTTCATGCGCGAGAAGGACTGCGACTACTTCGAGAACAGCCGGCGCGCAACCTATGTGCAGCGCGAGTATGCGATGCGCAACCCCGGCAGCTTTGCCGGCTATGGTCCCGACTGCTGGGGGCTCTCGGCGGGCGACGGGCCGCAGGCCGAGCCGCGCCGCATCGCCGGCCGGAACCAGGCGTTCTACGGCTACGCGGCGCGCGGCGTGCCCTACGGCCCGGACGACGGCACGGTCTGCGGCTCGTCGACGCTGTCGTCGCTGGTCTTCGCGCCCGAACTCGTGCTCCCCGCGCTGCGCGCGCTGGCGTCGCGATCCGGTGGCGACGACGCGACGTTCATCCGCGCCAGCGGCTTCAACCCGACGGTGGCCGAGGCCGGACCGAACGGCTGGGTCTCGCCGGGTGAATTCGGTCTCGACCAGGGCATGACCGTGCTGATGATCGAGAACCATCGCAGCGGACTGCCGTGGCGGCTGGGCCGCGGCAACCCGTTCGTGCGCGCCGGGCTGCGCCGAGCGGGCTTCAACGGCGGCTGGCTGTAAGCGTACGTTGGGGGGACATTCGATGCTCCAGTCCCAACCCGTGCCGGAGCTACCGCATGCCGGCTTCGACGACATCGAACTCTGCCTCAACGGCCGCCCGACCGACCGGCGCAACCCGCCACCGCGCGAGCCGTACCACCTGCTCGTCATCGGCGCCGGGCCCGCCGGCCTGGTGGCCGCCCGCGCCGCGGCGGCGCTCGGGGCCCGCGTTGCGCTCGTCGAAAAGCACCTGCTCGGCGGCCTCTCGCTGAACTACGGCTGCGTGCCGTCGCAGGCCCTGATCCGAACCTCGCGCCTGTATGCCGAGATGCGCAACGCCGAGGCCTACGGGGCCCGCACACCGCCGGCCATCGAGGTCGACTTCCCGCTGGCGATGGACCGCATGCGCCGCATCCGCGCTCGCGCAGGGCGTGTCGACTCTGCACCGCGCATCGCGGCCGCCGGCATCGATCTGTTCTTCGGCACGGCCTCTTTCGTCGCCGCCGACACGGTCGAAGTGGACGGGCTGCGCCTGCGCTTCAGGAAGGCGCTCATCGCGACCGGATCACGTTCGCTGCTGCCGACGATCCCTGGCCTCGACGACGCCGGCTACCTGACCAACGAGACCTTGTTCGACCTGACGGCGTTGCCGAAGAGCCTGCTGGTCATCGGCGGCGGGCCGGTCGGTTGCCAGGTGGCACAGGCCATGTGCCGCTTCGGCTGCCGCACCCTCATCACGCATGCCGAGCCGCTGTTCCTGCCCAAGGAAGAACGCGATGCCGCCCTGTTGCTGGCCGAAGCCATGGCGCGCGACGGCGTCGAGATCCATCTGAACACCAAGGCCGTCAACGTGCGTGTCGAGAGCGGCAAGAAGCTCGTCGAGACGCTCAACGACGGCAACGTCGCGACGATAGCGGTCGACGAAATCCTCACCGGCATCGGCCGCATGCCGGCGCTCTCGGGCTTGAACCTCGAAGCCGCCGGCGTGGCCTACGACGCATGCGCCGGCATCGTCGTCGACGACTTCCTGCGCACGACGAACCGGCGCATTTTCGCTGCCGGTGATGTCTGCCTCGAGCACAAGTTCACCGACACCGCCGAGGCGGCGGCGCGCATCGTCGTTCGCAACGCGTTGTGCTTCGGCCGCGAACGCCTGAGTGCGCTGACGATTCCGTGGTGCACTTACACCGACCCCGAGATCGCCCATGTCGGCCTTTACGTGCGGCAGGCGCGCGAACGCGGCATCCCGGTGAAGACTTTCACGGTACCCATACACGATGTCGACCGCGCCCTCGCCGATGGCGAAGAGCGCGGCTTCGTGAAGGTCCACGTGCGCGACGGCAGCGACGAGATCCTGGGCGCGACCGTGGTGGCGCGTCATGCCGGCGAGATGATCAACGACCTGTCGCTGGCCATGGTCGCGGGCATCGGCCTTTCCACTATCGCGCACGTGATCCACGCCTATCCGACGCAGGCCGAGGGCATCAAGAAAGCGGCGATGGCCTACGTGCGCACGCCGGCGTCGACCTGGATGGGCTGGTTGCGACGTCTATGGTTCGCCCGCTGACGGCGCAACTCCTGGTGGTGGACTGAGTCTCCTGCAACAGAAATCCTGGGTAACAGTTGCTCGCGCAACACCGTGCGGCCGTATTTGCGTGACAGCCAGGCCTGCCGCTACGGGCCTCGAGCGGCGCGCACGTGCAAGCTCGACGCGTTCAAGTCCTACCTGATCGAGCGCATCGAGCAGGCGCGCCCGCGCTGGATTCCGGCAACGGTGCTGCTGCGCGAGATCG
>JBDSEG010000079.1:0-14714 GCA_039920165.1 Burkholderiaceae bacterium | reverse complement strand
AAGCCGCGCTGACGGACGCCGACGCCCGCCGCTACTGCGATGCCTACAAGCAGGCGATTCAGGCCATCGGCGCCGCGGCGCGTAGTGCGGGTCCACGATTTGCAGGCCCCTACGCCGGTCCCGGCATTTCGATCAAGCTGTCGGCGCTGCACCCCCGCTACGCACGGGCCCAGCGCGCTCGCGTAATGGACGAGCTGTACCCGGTGCTGCGCGACCTGACGCTGCTGGCGCGCCGCCACGACATCGGCCTGAACATCGATGCCGAAGAAGCCGACCGGCTCGAACTGTCGCTCGACCTGCTGGAGCGCCTGTGCGCCGAGCCGGCACTGGCGGGCTGGAACGGCATCGGCTTCGTGATCCAGGCCTACCAGAAGCGCTGCCCGTTCGTGATCGATTTCATCGTCGACCTGGCCCGCCGCAGCGGCCACCGGCTGATGGTCCGGCTGGTCAAGGGCGCGTATTGGGACAGCGAGATCAAGCGCGCGCAGCTCGATGGCCAGGATGGCTACCCGGTCTATACGCGCAAGGCCTATACCGACGTGGCCTATATCGCCTGCGCGCGCAAGCTGCTCGCGGCGAACGACGTGGTCTATCCGCAGTTCGCGACGCACAACGCGCACACGCTGGCGGCCGTCCACGCGCTGGCGGCCGGCAACGACGCCGACGATGCCTACGAATTCCAGTGCCTGCACGGCATGGGCGAGCCGCTGTACGAGCAGGTCGTGGGTCCGGTGATCGAAGGCAAGCTGGGCCGCGCCTGCCGCATCTACGCGCCGGTCGGCACGCACGAAACGCTGCTCGCCTACCTGGTGCGGCGGCTGCTCGAGAATGGCGCCAACACCTCGTTCGTCAACCGTATCGCCGACGAGTCCCTGCCGCTGGCCGAGCTGGTCGAAGACCCGGTCCGGACCGTGCGAACGTTCGCCGACATTGAAGGCACCGTCGGCCTGCCGCATCCGGCCATCGCGCTACCGCGCGCGCTGTATGGCCCCGGGCGTGCCAACTCACGCGGGATCGACCTCGCCGCCGAAGCCGTGCTGGCCTCGCTCTCGCAGCGCCTGGCCGCCTTGGCGCAAACGCCCTGGCAGGCGGGGCCGATGCTCGGCGACGACCGCCGCGCAGGCGCGAGCGCGGTGCCGCGTGCGGTGCCGAACCCGTCCGACCGCGAAGATATCGTCGGTACCGTGCGCGATGCCACGCCCGGCGATGTCGACACTGCGCTGGCGTGCGCGGTGCGGGCCGCGCCCGGCTGGGCCGCCACGCTGCCGGCCGATCGCGCGGCGCTGCTCGAAGCGGCAGCGGATGCGCTCGAAGCGGATATCGAAGCGCTGGTTGCATTGCTCGTCCGCGAAGCCGGCAAGACCTGCGCGAATGCGGTAGCCGAAGTTCGCGAGGCGGTCGACTTTCTGCGTTACGACGCGCAGCAGGTCCGACGCAGCTTCGACAACGGCACGCACCGCCCACTGGGGCCGGTGGTGTGCATCAGCCCGTGGAATTTTCCGCTCGCGATCTTCACCGGCCAGATCGCCGCCGCGCTGGCGGCCGGCAACCCGGTGCTCGCCAAGCCGGCCGAACAGACGCCGCTCGTCGCCGCCGCCGCCGTTCGCGCGCTGTGGGCAGCGGGCATTCCGCGCGGCGCGCTGCAACTGCTGCCCGGTCCGGGCGAAACCATCGGCGCCGCGCTGGTGGCCGACGCGCGCGTACAAGGCGTTCTCTTCACCGGCTCGACCGACGTAGCGAGGCTGCTGCAGCGCGCGCTCGCCGAACGCCTCAACGCGCATGGCGAACCGGTGCCGCTGATCGCCGAGACGGGCGGCCAGAACGCGATGATCGTCGACTCGTCGGCGCTGGCCGAGCAGGTGGTCGCCGATGTCGTCGCGTCGGCATTCGACAGCGCCGGGCAGCGCTGCTCCGCATTGCGCGTGCTGTGCGTGCAGCGCGAAGGCGCCGATCGCCTGATCGCGATGCTCGAAGGCGCGGTGCGCGAACTGCGCGTCGGCGACCCGCGCCGCCTCGCCGTCGATGTCGGCCCGGTGATCGACGCCGAGGCGCAGGGCATCGTCGAGCGCCACATCGCCGCGATGCGTGCCCAAGGCAGCCGCGTCGTGCGGCCGGCGACGGTGGATGCCGATGCGCTGCTTCGCGGCACCTTCGTACCGCCCGCGGTGATCGAGATCGGGTGCATCTGCGAGCTGCAGCGCGAGGTCTTCGGGCCGGTGCTGCACGTGCTGCGCTACGAGCGCGGCGAACTCGCCGAACTGCTGGAACAGATCAACGACACCGGCTATGGCCTGACGCTCGGCGTGCACACCCGCATCGACGAGACGCTCGCGCAGGTGGTGCATGCGGCGCACGCGGGCAACGTCTATGCGAACCGCAATATCGTCGGCGCGGTCGTGGGCGTGCAGCCGTTCGGTGGCGAAGGGCTGTCGGGCACCGGGCCGAAGGCCGGCGGGCCGCTGTATCTGCTGCGCCTGCTCGGCAAGCGCCCGGCCGATGCGGCGGGGCGTGCCGTGCAGGATGCCGGTCCCGAAGCCCCGCCGCCGCTGCGCGGCTGGGCCGCGTCGAACGAAGAGGCCGATGCGCGGCTCGCCGTGCGCGCCCTGCAGCAGTGGGCACACGACAGGGACCACGCCGATCTCGCAACCGCTGGCGAAGGCTTCGCCAGCGTCGCGCCGTCGCGAGTCTGGCGCTGGCTGCCCGGCCCGACCGGCGAAGCCAATCTCTATTGTTTGAAGCCGCGCGAAGCCGTCCTGTGCCTGGCCGAAACCGACGCCGACCGCCTGCTGCAACTCGCTGCCGTGCTGGCGGTGGGCAGCCGCGCGGTGTGGCCGGCCGAACACCGGGCGCTGCGCGACACGCTGCCGCACGCGGCACGCGAACGCATCTCGATCGCGCAGGACTGGCACGGGGATGCCGTGCGATTCGACGCCGTGCTGATGCACGGCGCGATCGATCGCATGCTTGCCGTTCTGGCGCGGCTGGCCCGCCGGCCCGGCCCGATCGTCGGCGTCACCGCGCTGCGCAACGGCGATGCGGTGGTGCCGCTCGAACGGCTGCTGATCGAACGGTCGCTGAGCATCAATACCGCCGCGGCGGGTGGCAATGCGAGCCTGATGACGATCGGTTGAAGGCTTCGGCGCTGCCCGGGCCACGCGCCGATCTGCTCAACGTCGACCGCCATTGCGACTCAGGCCGACGCCATCAACGCATCGTCGAAGATCGCGACCGCGCGGGTCCAGCCGGCCGAGGCGCCGCGGATCTTGTGCGGGAAGCAGCTGATGAAGAAGCCGGTCGGTGGCAGCGCTTCGAGGTTGTGCAGTTTCTCGATGTGGCAGTAGCCGATATCGCGCCCGGCCTTGTGGCCCTCCCAGATCAGCGAAGCATCCTTCGTCTGGCCATATTTCTGCGCCGTGTGCACGAAGGGCGCATCCCAGCTCCAGGCGTCGGTGCCGGTCAGTCGCACGCCGCGTTCGAGCAAATACATGGTCGCTTCATAGCCCATGCCGGCGCCCGACGCCACATAGTCGGCATGGCCGTAGCGCGATCCGGCGCGGGTATTGACGACGACGATCTCGAGCGGCTTGATCTCGTGGTCGATGCGCTTCAATTCGGAGCGCACGTCGTCCGCGGTCACGACATAGCCGTCGGCGAAATGGCGGAAGTCGAGCTTCACTCCGGGCTGGAAACACCATTCGAGCGGCACCTCGTGGATCGCAATCGAAGGCTTCTTCTCGCCCAGCGCCTCGTCCATCGTCGAGTGGAAGTGGTAGGGCGCATCGAGGTGGGTGCCGTTGTGCGTGGAAAGCTGCACCAGCTCGACCGCCCAGCCTTCGCCGTCGGGCAGGTCCTCGCGCTTGAGCCCGGGGAAGAAGGGCTCGATCTGCTCGAAGGTCTGGTCGTGGGTGAAATACTGGATCTTCGGCGCGAAGGCCGGTGGATCGGACAGCACGTCGTTCTCCAGAAAGATCGACAGGTCGACGAAGGTGCGGGGCATGGGGAGCTCCTGTTTCGAGGCGGGCGATGCCACGGTCCGCGGCGCTGGGGCCGCTGCCGGAGTTTGCATCGCCGCGCCGTGGATCGCCTCAGACGAAGCCGAGCGTGCGCTGCGAGGCGTCCCAGTGGGCGAGGTTGGGCAGTACGTCCAGGAGCTGCGTGTCGGACAGGCCGAACCACTTCGCCAGCGTCGCGGCGTACTGCTCGACCGAGGTGGTGGGCAGCAGCCGCCCCTGGCCGACGTCGTCCGGCCCGCCGTTCGCCACTTCGGGCGGCGTGCCGTAGAAGCGGCCACCGTTCACCGCGCCGCCCAGCATGACATGCATGCTGCCCCAACCGTGGTCGGAGCCGTCGTTGCCGGTGAGCGTGCGGCCGAAGTCGGACGCCGTGAACGCGGTGACCTTGTCGGCGACGCCGAGTTCGACCGTCGCGGCGTTGAACGCGGCGAGCGCCTGCGCCACCTTCGTCAGCAGCGCCGGATGCACGGCGAGCAGGCCGTCGTGGTTGTCGAAGCCGCCGAGCGAGACGAAGAACACCTGGCGCTTGGCACCGACCTCGTTCGAGGTCGAGATCATGCGGGCGACCAGCTTCAACTGGTCGGCCAGGCTGTTGCCGGTCGGGAAGACGGTCGAGATGGTCGAACCGGACGCGAGCGCCGTCGTGAGCTGATCGCCGGCGGAGAGAGCGCGCGCCATGACCCGCGAATATTCGTTCTCGAACAGATGCGTGCTGGGCGCGGTGACGAGGTTGCGCAGCGCGGTCGAGCACGCGGTCGATCCGAAGAGGGCGCTCTTCACGCCGTTCAGCGCCACCGGGCCGCTGGTCGAGACCTGGTACTGCACGGCACTCCTGCCCGACAGGTAGACCGCGTTGCTGGAGGCGTTGACGCAGGTGAAGGTGGTGTTGCCGTTGCCCGCGGCGAGCAGGTCGCCGATGCGCCCGCCCCAGCCCGAGGTCGCGCCTTCCGGGGCGGACGATTGCCACACCGACTGCTGGTCGTTGTGCGAAAACAGCTTCGGCGGCAGCGGCACCGACTTCGCGCTGTACTGCGCCTTGGTGGTCGGCTGCACCAGCGTGCCCACGTTGAGCAGCACGCCCATGCGCCCGGCGTTGAAGATCGGAAGCAGTGGCGCGAGTTCGGGTGCGAGCGCGTACTGGATCGCGCCGGGCAGGGCGACATTCGGCGCGAGCGCGGTCGGCGCGAGTGCGGCGCGCGTATACGCGAGCGTCGGCCGCATGCTCTGGTACAGCGCATGGCGGGCGGCGTCGTACGGGATTAGCGTATTGCCGTAGTCGTTGCCGCCGTAGAGGAAGACGCAGACCAGCGCTTTGTAGTCGCTCGCGGTCGATGCCGCGGCCTCGCCGATCGCCGCGAGGTTGAGCGCCCACGGCGTGGCGACGCCGGCGAGCGACAGCGCCGATGCGCGTTGCAGGAAGGCGCGGCGCGAGGCGCCGGTCGGATGAGCGGATCGGTTCATGTCGGCGGCCTCACTTCTGGACGATGTATTCCGGCGCGGCGAGCACCAGCACCAGCGCTGCGTTGATGCGCGCGCGCCGGGTCGTGTCGGTGCCTGCAGCCATCGTCTGCAGCGCCGCGGCGACGGTCATGCAGGTCGCGGCGCCCAGCTGGTTGGCGGCGAGGACGAGGTTGACCTCGTCGACCAGCGCCTTCGCATCGTCGGCCAGCGGCATGAGTCTCGTGTAGTCGGGCGTGATATCGCCGATGGACCCGGCGACGGCCCGCTGCATGGTGTTGACGAAGCCGACCACCGACGACTCGTTGGCGATCTGGAACTCCGGCGCGGCGAGTGCGGCGCTGCCGAGCGCGGTATTCGGCGGCACATAGCCGGGCCGGAAGAAGTTGAAGACCGAGGGCGAGCGCAGCGGGCTTTGCGCCAGGCCGCGACCGGGGTCCGACATGTTGCCGATCGCCCAGGCAGCGCTCGGCGAGGTGGCCGCGTAGGCGCGCGCCCAGCCGAGAAAGCGCAGCATCGGCTCGCGCAGCTTGCCGTAGCTCGCGAAGGTGGCCGGGGTACCCGGGCTGCGCGCTTCGGCATCCAGCAGCAGTGCGCGCAGCACGGCGCGCAGGTTGCCGCGCACACCGCTGCCGTCGTCGGCGAAGACCGCGGCGATGCGTGCCACATAGGCCGGGCTCGGGTTGCTCGTGACCAGGCGCTGGATCAGCTGGCGGCACAGGAACGGCGCCACGTTCGGGTGCGCCGCGATCGCATCGAGCGCGAGCGTCAGGCTCGCCAGTGCCGCGGTGCCAGCCGGCACGGTGCTGCCGAGAAAGGTCTTGGCGCCGCTCTCGTAGCGGCTCGCCACCTGGACCATCGGCCGGCGGACGAAGTCGGGCGTCGCCGTCGCGGCTGTGCCGGTCAGCCCGGCGAAGTCGAAGTCCCAGCCGGTGAAAACGCGCGCGAGGCCGGTGATGTCGGCCTGGCCGTAGGTCTCGACCGGCGCTCCGGCGACCGACTTGGCTGTGCCGTCGGGGTTGAGCTGCAGCAGGCCGATAGTGAACAGCTGCAGCAACTCGCGCGCATAGTTCTCGTCGGGCAGTGCTCCGGTCGCCACATTCGCCTTCGCGCTGCCGCGGTAGGTGAGGTACATGCCCATTGCCGGGCTGAGCGAGATCTGCTGCAACAGCGCGCGGTGGTTGCCGAAGGCGTTCGCCTCGAGCAGATCGAGCCACGCCGCCGCGGCGAACTGGCGCCAGCCGCTGCCGACCAGGCCGTCGATCGCGGTGACGAAGATCTCCGACAGCGCAAGCGTCACGCGCTGGCGCAGCGTATCGGGCGCGGCGATCAGCTTGACCCAGGCGGCGGCATCGAAGCCGGCCTCGCTGTTCTTGTTGACCGGGTCGGCATAGCCGGCGGCGAGCAGAAAGTCCCAGCGCGAGGTCGATGCCGGCAAGGCGAACTGCTCGTCGAGCCAGCCCGCATAGCCGATCGCCTGCACGCGGGCGATTTCGCCGCGTGTCGCGCCCATCGAGGCCTGCGCCAGAAAGCGCGAGGCCTCGGCAGCGGTCGGCGCCGCGGGTGGTGGCGCGGGTACGTCGGACGCGCCGCCGCCGCCACAAGCGGCCAGTGCGGCCGCCGTGCCGGAGACGGCGAGCGAGGGGGCCGCAGGTGGGACGGCCGCTGCCGGTGATGGCGCGGTCTTGCAGTGCGGCGTACAGACCGATTCGTCGTGCATGGGCGGATCCCCTCGTTGCGCTGGCCGATTACAACGCGCGGCATCGAGGCCGGCCCGACCCGGTCGCGGTAAGGATGAGTAAGGCGCGCACAAGTCGAGAAATTGTTGGCTCGGTGCGGGGGAGGGCGTTGCAGGGGCCACCTTCTTCGCAGGACCTTGAGCGCCTCGCGCCGGCTAGGGAAAGCGGGGATGTTTGTTGAGCAAGTGATAATCTAGATTGGCGATGTCCGCCCGCAGCCTGGGCGACTTCATGGGAGTTTTCGATGAGATGCGCCAATTCCATTCATACGTCCACGCGCCGCGGCCTGCTCGCGCTGGCCGGGCTTTGCCTGCTGCCCTGCGCCGTGAACGCCCAGACCTTTCCGACCAAGCCGGTGCGGCTCGTCGTCACCTACCCGGCCGGCGGCAGCTCCGACCTGATGGCGCGCATCATGGCGTACAAGCTCGCGCAGCATTGGGGCCAGCCGGTCGTCGTCGAGAGCAAGCCGGGTGCGGCCGGATCGATCGGGATGGAATTCGCGGCCCGCCAGCCCGCCGATGGCTATACCTTCGTCATCGGCAACCTCGGCCCGGCTGCGGTGAACCCGATCATCAGCAAGCTTCCGTACAACATGGAAAGGGATTTCATCCCCGTCGCGCTTACGGCGACCGGGCCGAATATCCTGGTCGTGCCGATCGCTTCGCCGTACAAGACGCTGGCCGATCTGCTCGAGGGCGCGCGCGCCGCGCCGGGTTCGGTCACTTTCGGCACCAGCGGCCCTGGCAGCATGGCGCATCTGGGCGGTGAACTCATCATCCGTCAGGGCAAGGTCAAGCTCGTCAGCGTTCCCTACAAGGGCGGCGGGCAGGCGGTCAACGACCTTTTGGCCGGGCACATCCAGATGATGGTGTCGGACGCGCTACCGGTCGCGCAGTTCATCAAGACCAACAAGCTGCGCCCGCTGGCCATCACCAGCGCGAAGCGTTCGCGCCTGTTTCCGGACATTCCGACCTTCGCCGAAGCCGGCCTGAATGGCCTGGTGGCCGAGAACTGGTGGGGTGTCTACCTGCCCGCCGGCACGCCGAAGGCGGTGGTCGACAACTACCACGCCGCGCTCGTCAAGGTGATGGCCGACCCCGACTTGAAGGACAAATTTGCCGGGCTGGGCGTCGAGGCGACGGCGAGCAGCCAGGACGAGTTCCGCGCCTTCATCGCCGCCGAGCATGCCAAATACGCCAAGCTCGTCGCCGACAACGGCATCACCGCCGAGTAGCCGGACCACGCGGCCGCGCACGCCGCGGCTCGCGCCGGCCGACCGTGAGCGCCAGATCATCGAAGGTGCGATTGCCTATTTCGCCGAGGTCGGCTTCACCGGACAGACGCGCGAGCTCTCGGCCCGACTTGGCGTCACGCAGCCGCTGCTGTACCGATATTTCGAGAACAAGCAGGCGCTCGTCGAGCGCGTTTACCGCACGGTCTTCGAAGGGCGCTGGGACCCGGCCTGGATCGAACTCATCGAAGACCGCGCGCTGCCGCTGCGCGAACGGCTGGTCGAGTTCTACCGCCGCTACTCGAAGGCGACCTACCGGCCCGACTGGATCCGCATCTACCTGCACGCAGGCCTGGCGCAGCCAGAGCTGAACCGCCGCTATATCGGCCTCGTGCGGCGCGAGCTCATGCCGGCGTATTGCCGCGAGCTGCGCCACGAATGCGGGTTGGCCGATACCGGCACGCCCGTGTCGGAGGAAGAGATCGAATTCGTCTGGGCCCTGCACGGCGGGATTTTCTACCTCGCCCTGCGCCAGCATGTGTACAGGACGCGGATCAAGGTCGATTTCATGACGCACGTGGGGTTTGCGGTCGACAATTTTCTGGCCGGGGCGCGGGTGACGTATCCGCGATTGCTCGAGACTTACGCGCCGGGCGCGTTGGGCGCTGAGGCCGCGTCGCACTCGGCTTAACTCAAGGCCCTCCCCAAAATGTCCGCTTCGACTACACGAGCTGAAGCAGAGGCCAGCGCGCGAGAGCTATGGCTATAGGGTGCCGAAGTCCGAACGCGGCGGACATACCTGCTGCTCCACCTCAGCTCGCACGGCCTGCGTCTGCCCAAGCCGCGCTCGAGTTCGACGCGCGGAAGGCCTACGAACTCATGCTGGAGGCGATCTATGCAAACTGCGAGGTGTGAACGGTTTTGACGATTGGTGTCACTCGATGGGGTCGTGGCGGCTTCCGTTCTTCATCGCGGCATGCGCCTTCGGCCTGGCTTGGTCCGGCCACCCTGCGCGGGCCGATCCCTTGCGCTCGCCACGCTGTCTCGACGCGCTCGACGCACTGCGTGCGCGGGAGGCGATGTTGGCGCCGGCGCGGGTGCCCGACCCGGGCCTGTCGGCCTCGCGCCGGCGCGCTGCGACGGTGTGCCTCGGGGCGCCCGACGATGCGCCGGTCGTGCCGCGGCGTCTCGCGCAGTCGCCGGTGTCGACTGGCGATCCAGGGAGGGCGTCGACCGTCGTCGCGCTCCCCCCGCCAACGCCGGCGCCGTCTCAGCCGCGAGTTCTCGTCGTGCCCACGCCCCCGCTCACCACGCTGAATTGCGATGCCGTCGGCTGCAGTGCCAGCGACGGCTCGCGGTTGAACCGGATGGGGCCGAATCTTTGGGGACCGGGCGGCGCGTGCATCGCGCTCGGGCCGGTGCTGCAGTGCCCGTGACGTCGTGCCCGGCGAGCCGAGCTCAGCCGTGCAGCCGGCTGTACCGGGGCACGCTGGCAAGCAGAAACTCCATCTGGTCGACGAGGATGCGCCGGCCGCGCAGGATCATGTCCTCGTGCAGGCTCGGCACGTAGGGCAGGTACATCAGCGACAGGTGCAGTTCTTCGGGCAGACGGTTGCCCTTGCGGCCGTTGCACGGGCGGCATGCAGTGATGCAGTTCATCCAGGTATCGCTGCCGCCGCGCGACGTGGGAACGATATGTTCGCGGGTCAGGTCGTCGAGCGGAAAGCGGTGGCCGCAGTAGGCGCAGACCTGCCGGTCTCGCGCGAACAGTTTCGGGTTGCTCAGCGCTGGCGTGTGGCGCCAGGCCCGGCTCGGCACCGCGCCGCGCACGGCAACGATCGGATGGACCTCGATGCGCGACTGCAGTCCGGTGCGCCGCTGCGTGCCGCCGCGCAGCACATAGAACGCGTCGCCGAGCGTCCAGGCGATGCCGTCGCTCGCATAGGAGACCGCCGCCTCCTTGGCGGAAATCCAGGCCTGCGGGCGGCCCGACACGTCAAGCTGCAGAACTTCCATGATGCCCGAGCGTAATGCATCTGCCGCATCGGCGAAAGCGAGCATCGTGCCAGCGGCGGGAATGCAGGTGCTGCCCGGCGACGGCCTGGGTGGAAGGCGGTCGTGTAGTCGTCGACGCCTAAAAACTTCTGCCGCAGCAAACGCGTCCGGGCCGGCTTTCCTGCAAAATGGCACGATCGTTCTATTTTCGGATCGCCGTGCCGCAGACCCCTGGCCCCTTGCTTCGAGAGTCATCCGTCAAGCCGCTGCAAAAGGGCCAGCAGACACGCGGTGCGATCCTGGCTGCCGCGGTCCGCCTGGCGTCGCAGGTCGGGCTCGAAGGCTTGTCGATCGGCGCCCTGGCCGAGCTGGCGCAGATGAGCAAGTCGGGCGTCTTCGCCCACTTCGGTTCTCGCGAGGAACTGCAGATCTCGGTCATCCGGGAATACCACGCACGCTTCGAGGAAGAGGTCTTCGTGGCCGCGATGCGCTTTGACCGCGGCCTGCCGCGCCTGCGCGCGCTCTTCGACGGCTGGGTCCGGCGCGTTTCGGTCGAGATCGATTCGGGCTGCATCTACATCAGCGGCGCGGTCGAGTTCGACGACCGGCCCGGCCCGGTGCGCGACGCCCTGCTCGTGATGGTGGGCGACTGGCAGACCGCGCTGACGCGGGCAATCGATATGGCGACCGCCCACGGCCATCTGCGCGCCGATACAGATGCCGCGCAGCTGCTGTTCGAGATCCACGGACTGATCCTCGCGCTGCACCACGATGCCCGCTTTCTGCGTAACCCCGGCAGCGTGGAGCGCGCCCGCTTCGGCTTCGAACGGCTGATCAGCCACAGCCTGGCGGCGAGCCCGGCGGTCGACGCACGCAACCGCGCGAATCGCGCGCGCTGAACTTGACCGACATCAACCTTTCACCCCCTTGCATCCCGGAACTTTTGCCATGGCCCACTACACCCCGCCCTTGCGCGACATGCAGTTTGTCCTGCATGAGCTGCTGAATGTCGTCGACGAGCTGAAGGCGCTGCCCGCGCACGCCGATATCGATGCCGACACGATCAACGCCGTGCTCGAGGAAGGCGGCAAGTTCGCCTCGCAGGTGCTCGCGCCGATCAACCAGCGCGGCGACGAGCAGGGCTGCACGCTCGACCAAACGACCCACGAAGTGACCGCGCCGGATGGCTTCAAGCAGGCGTATGCGCAGTTCGTCGAAGGCGGCTGGCCGGCGCTCAGCGCCGACCTCGAATTTGGCGGGCAGGGCCTGCCGGCGGTGGTCAACCAGTGCCTGTACGAGATGATGAATTCGGCCAACCAGGCCTGGACCATGTACCCCGGCCTGTCGCACGGCGCCTATGCCGCGCTGCACACGCACGGCTCGGTGGCGCAGAAGGCTTTGTACCTTCCGAAGCTGACGAGCGGCGAGTGGACCGGCACCATGTGCCTGACCGAGCCGCACTGCGGCACCGACCTCGGCCTCCTGCGCAGCAAGGCCGAGCCGGTGGGGGATGACAAACAAGCGGAAACTTACCGCATCACCGGCACCAAGATCTTCATCTCCGCGGGCGAGCATGACCTGACCGAGAACATCGTCCACCTGGTGCTCGCGCGGCTGCCCGACGCGCCGGCCGGATCGAAAGGCATCTCGCTCTTCGTCGTTCCCAAGTTCATGGCGAATGCCGACGGAACGCTCGGCGAGCGCAACGCGCTTTACTGCGGCGGTCTCGAGCACAAGATGGGTATCCACGGCAATGCGACCGCGCAGATCGTTCTCGACGGCGCGATCGGCACGCTGGTCGGCGAGCCGAACAAAGGCCTGCCCGCGATGTTCGTGATGATGAATGCGGCGCGCCTGGGCGTGGGAATGCAGGGCCTCGGACTCACCGAAGTGGCGTACCAGAACGCCGCGCTGTATGCCAAGGACCGGCTGCAGATGCGCTCGCTGTCGGGTCCGAAAGCGCCTGACCAGCCGGCCGACCCCATCATCGTCCACCCCGACGTTCGCAAGATGCTGCTGACCGCGCGCGCCTATGCCGAAGGGGGCAGGGCGCTCGCGATGTGGACCACGCTGATGCTCGACAAGGAACTGGCGAGCGACGATGAGGCCGTGCGCAAGGAGTGCGCCGACCTCGTTGCGTTGATTACTCCCATCGTCAAGGCCTTCCTGACCGACAACGCCTGGATCGCCACCTCGGCCTGCATGCAGGTCTTCGGCGGGCACGGCTATATCCGCGAATGGGGCATGGAGCAGTTCGTTCGCGACGCCCGCATCAATATGATCTACGAGGGTACGAACACGATCCAGTCGCTCGACTTGCTGGGTCGCAAGGTGCTGGGCGACAACGGCGCGAGGCTGAAGAAATTCGGCGCGCTGGTGCGCGAATTCGTCGAGGAAGAAGGCATCGACGAAGCGATGCAGGAATTCGTCAATCCGCTCGCCGACCTCGGCGACAAGGTTACCAAGCTGACCACCGAGATCGGCATGAAGGCGCTCAAGAATCCCGACGAGGTGGGGGCTGCGGCGGTCGATTACCTGCGCGTGTGCGGGCACCTGGTATTTGCCTATTTCTGGGCCCGCATGGCGAAGGTGGCGCTCGCCAAGCTCGACGGCGGCGATCCGTTCTACAAGGCCAAACTCGCGACCGCGCGTTTTTATTTCGGCAAGCTGCTGCCCGAGACCGCTGGCCTGATCCGCAGCGCGCGTGCCGGCTCGGCGTCGCTGATGGAACTCGACGCGGCGCTGTTCTGAAACTTCAAGGAGACCTGCACCATGACCCGAACCCATCACCTCGCCGCCGCGCTCGGCCTGACGCTTTTCGCCGCCATCGCCCACGCCCAGGCCACGCCGGCCGGACTGTGGAAGACGATCGACGACGACACAAGAAAAGAGAAGTCGCTGGTGCGCATCGCCGAAGCCGAGGGCATCTTCACCGGTCGGATCGAAAAGCTGCTCGACCCCGCGACCAAGCCCGACGCGGTATGCGAGAAGTGCGCCGACGATCGCAAGGACAAGCCGATCCTGGGGATGACGATCGTCAAAGGCGTCAAGCAAAGCGAGAGCGACAAGGGCCTGTGGGATGGCGGCGAGATCCTCGATCCGAACAACGGCAAGACCTACAAGGTCCGCATGACGCCCACCGACGGCGGCAAGACGCTCGCGGTGCGCGGCTATATCGGTGCGCCGCTGCTCGGTCGCACGCAAACTTGGGTACGTGTGGAATGAGTTA
Source organism: Burkholderiaceae bacterium (assembly GCA_039920165.1). GTDB lineage: Bacteria > Pseudomonadota > Gammaproteobacteria > Burkholderiales > Burkholderiaceae_C > JBDSEG01. The sequence continues at coordinate 1,049 of JBDSEG010000079.1, read as the reverse complement.
CGGAGACAAGCACATGAACCGATTCCAGGTCCGCAAGGTTGCCGTGCTCGGCGCCGGTGTCATGGGCGCGCAGATCGCCGCCCACCTCGTCAACTGCCGGGTACCGGTGATCCTGTTCGACCTGGCCGCCAAAGAAGGCCCGAAGAACGGCATCGTCACCAGGGCGATCGAGGGCTTGAAGAAACTCAAACCCGCACCGCTCGGACTTCCCGAAGACGCCGCGCTGATCGAAGCCGCGAACTACGACGACGACCTGGCACGGCTGGCCGAATGCGACCTCGTGATCGAGGCCATCGCCGAGCGCATGGACTGGAAGCTCGCGCTGTACGAGCGGATCGCGCCGGCACTGGCACCGCACGCGATCGTCGCGTCCAACACCTCGGGCCTGTCGATCACCAAGCTGTCCGAGGCGCTACCCGCAGCGATCGGGCCACGCTTTTGCGGCATCCACTTTTTCAACCCGCCGCGCTATATGGCTCTCGTCGAATTGGTCGCCACGCCGACGACAGAGCCCGCGGTCGTCGATCAGCTCGAAGCCTTTGTCACCACCGCGCTGGGCAAGAGCGTGGTGCGCGCCAAGGACACGCCCAATTTCATCGCCAACCGGGTCGGCATTGCCGGCATGCTGGCGACCATGAAGGAGGCGGAAACCTTCGGCCTCACCTACGACGTGGTCGACGATCTCACCGGCAAGAAGCTCGGCCGCGCCAGCAGCGGCACCTTCCGCACCGCCGATGTGGTCGGTCTCGACACGATGGCGCACGTCATCAAGACGCTGCAGGACAACCTCGCCGACGATCCGTTCTTCGCCAGCTACGCGACGCCGCTGGTGCTGCAAAAGCTGCTCGACGCGGGCGCACTCGGCCAGAAGACCGGCGCGGGCTTCTACAAGAAGGTGGGCAAGGACATCCAGCGCCTCGACCCGGCCAGCGGCACCTATGTCGCCGGCGATGGCAAGGCCGACGAGATCGTCGCCCGCATCCTGAAGAAGCCGCCGGCCGAGCGCCTGAAGCTGCTGCACGATTCGAAGAACCCGCAGGCGCAGTTCC
>JBDSEG010000078.1:0-4903 GCA_039920165.1 Burkholderiaceae bacterium | reverse complement strand
TCCGTTCGCCGGAGGGGTCAGCCGACCTGCTGGCGCAGGAATTCCAGGGTGCGGGTGCGCGCGAGCTTGGCCGCGGCCGCGTCGTAAGAGCCGCGCTGGTCGCAGTTGAAGCCGTGGCCGGCGTCGTAGAGGAACACCTGCGTCTGCGGATGCGCGGCGCCGAGCTTCTCGACGCCCGGCACGGGAATATGGTCGTCCTTGCGTCCGAAGTGGGCCATCACCGGACACTTCGGACGCTCGTCGATCGCATCGGTCATGCCGCTGCCGTAGTAAGACACCGCGCATGCAAAGCCATCGAGTCGGGACGCGGCCATCCAGGTGACGTAGCCGCCCCAGCAAAAACCCAGGATCCCGACCTTGCCGGCATTGCCCACGCCGTCGCAGGCGGCGGCCACGTCGCGCAACGCGTCGTCGATGGCGACCGCGGCCTTCAGCTCGCTACCGTGGGCGATGTCGGGTCCCTTGTACCCGAGATCGACGCCGCGCTCCGCCCGGTCGAACAACGCCGGAACGATGACTCGATAGCCGTCGGCGGCGTAGCCGTCGCACACGCTTCGGATGTGGCTGTTCACCCCGAAGATCTCGTGCACGACGACCACGCCGCCGCGTGGCTTGCCTTGCGGCTCGGCACGGTAGGCGGAAAAGCGGAAGCCATCGCCGGCAGTGAGTTCGAGCGTCTGGCCCATGGAATCTCCTGAAGCGTGGATGACGGCTACGCCGCCTGAAACCATCGACTGCGTGCGCGGCGGCGCGCAAAATTCCGACCGCCATGCTACTTCATCGCCGGCGGCACTATCGGCGGCTCGTGACCAGGAAGTGATACCGCCGGCGGCGCGCCAAGTTGCCGGTCCTTGAGGGACTGCGCCTCGTCAGCGCGAAGGTCAGCAATGCGACTGGCAGCGGACCTCAGAGGGAGATCGCCGGCCTACCGCAACCGGCCAAGAGCCGCCGCAATCAAGTCGGCTCGTCACCAGCCGTTAAACGGCGCAACTCGACCGACACAAGCCTTTCGACTTCCCGGACGCGGACCACGACACCGCTAAGGGTGGTCTTAGACGAGGCGGATTGCCTGCATCCGGCGCTCCTGTTTCTTCGTAGTCGTAAGTCGGCGCGTTTTTCTTGATATTGGGGAGCGGGATGGCAAGTCATCGGAGTGGCGTTGTGTTGGGCATCTCCCTTGGCTTAGTCTGTGCAACGGCGCTTGCCGATGGTGTCCAAAAGGTCGACCCCATAGAAGTAGTTGGGCATTACGAAACCGGCGTCGGCACGACCGATGCCGCGAGCGCCGGCTATATCACCCCGCAGCTGATCGATGACCGTCCTCTGTTACGCCCGGGCGAAGTACTCGAATACATTCCCGGAATGATCGTCACGCAACACAGCGGTGCGGGGAAAGCGAACCAGTATTTCCTGCGCGGCTTCAACCTCGACCATGGCACGGATTTTTCGACCTATGTCGCCGGGATGCCAGTCAACATGCGTTCGCACGCGCACGGACAAGGCTGGACGGACCTCAACTTCATGATCCCCGAGCTCATTGCGCGCATCGACTACTTCAAGGGGCCGTATTACGCGTCGCAAGGGGACTTCGGCACTGCCGGAGGCGCCAGCATTCACTACGTCGACAAGCTGAAGTCCAACCTGTTCGAGTTGACCGGCGGCGACGAGCGTTACGGTCGCGCCTTGGTAGTGGGGTCCGCCCCCGTGGGTCGGGGGCAATTCGTTTACGGCTTCGAAGAGGTGCACACCAATGGCCCGTGGGAGAACCCTGACAACTATCGCAAATACAACGGCGTATTGCGCTACACGCAGCCCATCGGCGACGGCCAGTGGAGCGTCACGGCAATGGGATACTCCGGAAGGTGGAACTCGACGGATCAGATCCCTCGTCGCGCCGTCGATGAAGGTCTGGTCGACCGCTTTGGGGCGATCGACAGCACCGATGGTGGCAAGAGCAGCCGCTACAGCCTGTCGTTCGACTACACGACGACGCTTGCCGGCGGCCAGCTGCAAGCAAGCGCTTATGGCATCCGTTACTACCTGACCCTGTTCTCGAACTTCACCTATTTCCTCGATGACCCGGACAACGGCGACCAGTTCAACCAGGTCGACGATCGGAAAATCGTCGGGACGAACGGGAGCTGGAGCCGCGCCGACACGCTGTTTGGCCTGCCGATGACCAACACGTTCGGCTGGGATATTCGGCAGGATCGACTCAAGCCGGTAGGCCTTTATTCCACCGTTGCGCGGGAACGGATCTCGACCACCCGCGAGGACCGCCTGCGCGAGACCAGCGTCGGGGTGTATTTAGAGAATCAGACGCAATGGACGACATGGCTGCGGACGATTGCGGGCATCCGCGGCGATCGCTATGATTTTAGGGTCGACAGCGACAATCCGGCGAACTCCGGCTCGCGCAGCGCAGACATCGTGTCTCCCAAGCTGTCGGTGGTGCTGGGGCCGTGGAACAAGACCGAATACTTCATCAATTACGGTGAAGGCTTCCACAGCAACGACGCGCGGGGTGTGGTCGGCACCGTCGATCCAAAAACGGGCGACTCTGTCGCTCGCGCGACGCCGCTCGTTCGCACCGATGGGGGGGAATTGGGGCTGCGCTCGGAGATTATTCCGAATCTTCAGACATCGCTCGCGCTCTGGTACTTGAAGTTCAAATCCGAGCTCGTGTTCGTCGGCGACGCGGGAACGACGGAAGCCGGCCGGCCGTCGCAACGCTACGGTGTCGAATTCAACAATCATTACACGCCCACGCCATGGCTGTTGCTGGACCTCGACCTCGCGTGGACGCGAGCGCGGTTCAGCGACGACGATCCGGTGGGTAACCGCATTCCGAACGCGCTGCAGGCAGTGGCTGCTGGCGGCATTACCGTGCGCAATCTCGGACCCTGGACGGCAAGCCTCTTCGGGCGTTACTTCGGTCCGGCCCCGCTAATCGAGGACAACAGCGCGAGGTCCAACTCCACGACGGTGTTCAGCGCGCAGGCCACCTACCGGATCAATCCGCAGACGCAGGTGCGCTTCGACGTCTTCAATATGTTCGACGCAAAGTCCAACGACATCACGTACTACTACACGTCGCGGCTGCGCGGTGAGTCGCTCCACGGCGTCGATGATTACCACTTTCATCCGACCGAGAGCCGGTCGTTCCGCGTCGGATTACTTTACAACTTCTGAATGTTGTATCGACTTGGAGCCGTCGCCCAGCGGCGGATTTGCGAAAGATCGGCTCGGCACTTGTGAACGTCCGCTTCGGGTCGGTTGCTCGCGTAAGGCATCGCGGCCGGAACGACAGGTCACGCACCATCACCTGACCTACGTTCCGTTGCATTGCACGGCGTGACCCGGCCAGTTCCGGACGGTCGCCCTCGCCTCTCAATTTGCCGGGAAGCCGCCGTTGACGAGGCGGCCGGCGCCCGGCGATTCGCAGCCGCCGCCGGGTACTGCGCCACCGCACCTCAGCCGCACAAGACCTAATCCCAGCGGCCAATGGCCGCCGGCCCCGCGTGCCACCCACGCTTGCGCCTCCACGCTCGACGAGGGGGCAGGCATGGACGGCGGGTGCCGGGACAGGCAGCGCGCACCGGGGCGTACCAGCCGCGCCGTCCGAGCCGGAGCGTGCTCTATCGCTGCGTGCAGGAGCACTTCGAGACTTGGCTCGCGCTCACCCGCGACGGGGCCGTCGCGGGCGATCCGGTGCCGGCCCACGTCGAGCGCGAGTTCCGCCGTTACCTGGAATGCGGCATCCTCGCCCACGGCTTCGCCCGGGCGCGCTGTGGGCAGTGCGGCGGCGCTCTACGTTCTCGAGGACTACATCGATTCGTACAACGTCCAGCATCTGACGGTGGTCCATTCTCGGCGACGAGGCCGAGTGGGCGCGGCGGCATCAAGCCATCTTCGAAGGGCGTCAGTGCGAGTGGGAGCAACGGCATCAAGCCGTCGTACCGAGCGGCGGCACAAGGTAGTCCCTGAGCGGCGAGACGAGAGTCGCGGAGCTGTTGTAGCGGCGTCTCGATCTCGGCCGGCTCAACTGATCTGGAGCGGGGATCGCCGCCGACGGTGTGGCGAACAAGCAGCGACGGTTGGAGCGGCGGGTTGCTAAATATGCCAACGGCATAACGGCGCATATAATGCAGATGTCGGACACCCGTGAAGCCCGCTGGGTTTTATCGGGACGCCGGCAAAAAAGAATTTCAGGATCACTGCTACCCCCGGGCGCGAGACCGCGCCTTCATCCTCGGGCGTGGGTTTTTGAGTGGCGAAGCAGGAGCGAACGGCGGGCGCCGTCGCTCTTCTCGCCGCCGAGACCACGCCTTTTGCTTTTTGGTCCGGCGCTGGCAGGCGCTTGAGGTTGTGGGCGCGTACATGAAACGGAAGGTGGCCTGACACAGAACGCAGTGATCGCTCGCGCATAGATGACGGGTCAACCAACCGAACGACGCGAGAGAGCAGGGGCCAAGAAAGTCCTCCAGGGCCAACCGTGGGTGCCAGAGCGTAGAGCGGGGAGGGGCAGCAGAACATCGCTGTGTTGCAAAACAGTCTGCGCGACAACACGACCAGCGACCGAAGCGGGCGAGTTGGGCACGATCCTCCGACGACGTCGTGGGCTGGGGGGTCGTCCAATCCTCGCAGGCTCGGTCAGGGGCGAAATGGGTAGATCTTGGGGTTGAAGTGGGAGGTTGAAGTTGAGGTTGAAGTGAGAAGTTGAAGTTGATCTTGTTCTTACTGAGGTCTCTATAAGTAGTAGAGCGGGCGCGAGAGGGCGCTAATTTTTCGGAGGGCCGGCATCGGCCAGTCCATAACCAAAATCAAGGAGTAACCACCATGAACCTACAAGGCCCACCCCGCCCCGTTCGCGAGAAATTCACCAGCCTGACCGACGCCGACG
>JBDSEG010000077.1:0-4935 GCA_039920165.1 Burkholderiaceae bacterium | reverse complement strand
CAGGCCGTGTTCACGCAATCGGTGCTGGGCCGGTTGCCGGGCCGCGCCGCGCTGCGTGCCCGCCTGCAGGCGCTGGAGGCCGGGGCGGCGGCGCGCGTCGAAGACGTGCAACGCAGTGGCGACGGCGCCGTGTTCTACCTCAAGCGCGGGGCGCTCGACGACCAGTTCAAGCTCTACGGCCGCGGGGCGCCAGACGCGCCCGAGCGCCTGATCTTCGACCCGGAGGCGGGCCGGCGATCCGCTGCCGGCGCGGGCCAGCGCGGCGGGGTTGCCCCGGCGCCGCGCGCGATCAACTACTACCGGCCATCGCCGGACGGCCGCCAGGTGGCCGTCGGCGTGTCGACCGGGGGCTCGGAGGATGCGTCGCTGCAGGTGATCGACGCCGCCCACGGCCGGGCGATCGGGCCGGCCATCACGCGCGCCCAGTACGGCGCGGTGAGCTGGTCGCCTGACGGGCGCGAGATCTACTTCCACCGGATGCGGTTCAGCCCTCCCCGGCAGCCCGGGACCGAGCGCTACCAGCGCAGCGAGGCCGTCGTGATGCGTCCCGGTGCCCCGGTATCGGCGGTGCGCACCGTGCTGCGCGCCGGGCGCGACCTCGGCATTCCGCCGACCGAATTTCCGCTCATCGACGTGCGGCCCGACGGGCGTGTGATCGCGCGCGTGGAAGACGGCGTTTCGCCCGACTTCGCGGCCTGGCACACGACCTTGGCGCAGCTGCGCGCCGGGCGCCCGGACTGGCAACCGCTGGTGACGCGCGCCGACCACGTGACGGCGCTGGCCGTCGTGCATGACCGCGTCGTCGCGCTCAGCTTCAAGGACGCGCCGCGCTACCACCTGATCGGCGGGCCGATCGCCGGCTTCGACGCCGCCCGCGCCAGCGTGCTGCTGCCGCAGAGCGAACAACGGGTGCTGATCGACCTCGCCGCGGCGGCCGACGGCGTCTACGTGAAGCTGCGCGACGGCAACGTGCAGCGGCTGCTGCGCCTCGATGCCGGCGGCGGCGCGGCGCAGGAGATCGCGCTGCCGGTGGCCGGCAGCTTCGAGTTCGCCGGCGTGCAGTCCGACCGCCCGGGCGTCTGGCTCGACCTGCAAGGCTGGACCCGCGCGCGCCGCATCGTCGCCGTCTCGCCGCGCGGCGAGGTGAAGGACACCGGCCTGCAGCCGGCCGGGCCCTTCGACGCGCCGGCTGACGTCGTGGCGACCGAGGTCGAGGTGGTCCGCCCGGACGGCGCGCGGGTGCCGATGTCCATCGTGCACCGGCGCGGCGTCGCGCTCGACGGCAGCCACCCGTTGCTGCTGTGGGGCTACGCCTCGTACGGCCTGACCGAGGAGCCGTGGTTCAGCACCAGCCGCCTCGCGTGGCTGGAGGCGGGCGGCGTGTTCGCGGTCGCGAACCCGCGCGGCAGCGGCGTGCGCGGCCGCGCCTGGCACGAGGCCGGGCGGCTCGCGAACAAGCCGAACAGCTGGCGCGACTTCATCGCCTGCGCCGAGTGGCTGGTGCAGGCGGGCTGGACCCGCCCCGGGCACCTCGCGATCTGGGGTGGCAGCGCCGGCGGCCTGCTGGTCGGGCGCGCGATGACCGAGCGGCCCGACCTGTTCGCTGCCGTGATCTCGTCGGTCGGCTCGCTCGATACCGTGCGTGCCGAGACGACGCCGAACGGCGTGCCCAACATCCCCGAGTTCGGCAGTCGCGTGACCGAGCCGGGCTTTCGGGCGCTGCTCGAGATGAGCACCTACCACCACATCCGCGCCGGTGTCGCCTACCCCGGCGTGCTGCTGACGCACGGCGTCAACGACCCGCGTGTCGAGGTGTGGGAGAGCACAAAGACAGGGGCCCGGTTGCAGGCGGCGACCTCGTCGGGGCGGCCCGTGCTGCTGCGGCTGGATTTCGCTGCGGGGCATGGCTACGGCAACACCAAGTCACAGGAGCTCGACGAGGTCGCCGACGTGTATGCGTTTGCGCTCTGGCAGGCCGGCGTGCCGGCGTTCCAGCCGCGCACGCCCTGATCGGGCTGGTCACGGCGCCGCGGCGTCGGGTGCTGCGCTCAGCGGCACAGCGCGTCGGCGCCGATCGTGCCGCGCGATTCGAAGGACACCCCGCCGGGCAGCTCCAGCGCCGAAACCGTCACCGGCACCGTCAGCAGCTGTTCGCCGCTGCGGGTACGGAACGCGAATGGCAGGTGGGAACACCAGGAATTACAACCGTTGCGTATCTGAAATACGGAAAGGTTAGATTCTTCTTGCGTGGTGAGTGGCCAAGTGCTAACTTTTCCGTATCTGAAACACGGGAAGGTCAGAAAATGCCGGTTCATCTCGTCGGCGAGACCATCGATAAGACCCGCAGCCACTATCTGGCTGAGACGGGCAAACTCGTCCAGTTGATGCGGGGCATCTATGTCGATGCCGCCGAGGACATTGATCAGACCATCCTCGCCCACGCCGTCCGGATTGGCCGCTACCTCTATCCCAATGCCTACCTCTCGGCGGCCAGCGCCGTTCTGCTTGGGCCGACCCGCGACGGTCGCCTCTACCTGACCGGGCCGCGCATACAGCGCACTCATATCCGGGCCCTCGAAATCGTTCAGAACAAGGCTCCCGCGAAGCCCTCTCTCGCCTCCGCCGCCGTTGCCGACAGCCTGGGCGAGTTCACCGTCAATGTGTCTTCGATCCGTCAGAGGTTCCTTGAAGCCTTTCGCCTGCGCAGCGAAAATGCCGCATCCATCGATGCAGCGACGCGCGAAGCCATCGCCGCCCGCCTCGTCGAGGAGTACGGCGGCGCGAAAGCCGCAGGCGACGCCGTATGGGCGCTGGCCCGTGAAAACGACTGGTATCGCGAGGGCGAGGGGGCCGAGAAGTTCTTGCTGCGCGGCCCGCAGGTTGCGACCGCGCGCAATGAGGCCGCGTTTGCCTTGACCGTGGCATGGCACGGCCTGCCCATCGGCACCCTAGTTCACGACGGATTCGAGTGGCGGTGGTCGCAGACGGGCAGCAGGTTGCCAGTGCCGCCAGTCATTCGCCAGACGATGCCAGGCAGGTTGCCGCCTTTCGTGGTCTCGCTGCTGCCGGAAGGCTGGCTAGAGAGCGTCCTGCACGACCGCGACGAGCGGGCCATGCTTCGCTCAGGCAGGCGCTACGTGTCCAACATCACGATGGCCGAGAACGCAGATGAGCTTGCCGCCCTGCCGCTCGACGCCCTCACGACGCCGCTCGCCGCACACACAGCGGCGGGCGTGTTCACCGGCACCTATGCCGGGCCCGGTCGCAGCGCGATGGAGCAGGACTTCGAGCGCAACCTCGCCGCGATTTATGACCGTGCCGATACGCCGCGCCTCTCCGGCGTGCAGATCAAGGCACCGATGACGCTCGACCCGGACGGCAGGATCTCGCCGAGCATCGGTACACCGTTCACGCACATCCTGAAGCCCGCAGGGACCAGTGGCTTCGAAGCCTTGCCGCTGGTCGAGTGGATCGGCCTCGCGCTGGCAAGGGAGGTCGGGTTCACGGTTCCCGCAGCCGCCCTGATCGCAATGCCTGATGGCATGTCTGCTGCGCTTCTGGTCGAGCGATTCGACATTCGCACCGGAGCCGATGACCACCGCCTGCTGGCGATGGAAGACCTTTGCTCGGTGCTCGATCTCTCGCCCGAGGCCAAGTACGACGGCACCATCGAGCGTGTGGCGCGCGCGCTGAGGGGCCTGTCCACATCGCCAGACGAAGACCTCTTGATCCTCATGAAGCGCGTCGTATTCGCCTGGCTCATCGCGGACGGCGACATGCACCTCAAGAACATGGCCGTTCTGAAGATCGCCGAACCCGGCAATCCGGTCTTCCGCAGCGTTCGCCTTGCGCCCGTCTATGACACGCTGACCACACGGGTCTTTCCCCGCCTCGAATATGACCGCATGGCGCTCAAGCTCAATGGCAAGGACGAACGGCTCAAGCGAGCAGACTTTCTCGCGGTCTCTGCAATCGCCGGACTTCGGCCATCGGACACCAATGCCGCTATCGACGACGTTCTGGAGCGGCTGCGGGCTGCCGTTGCCACGATCACCTTGCCCACGCTTCCCGGTCAAAGGCCGTCCGGCGAGGCTGCCGTGACCCGGACGCTCGAGATATGCAGGGAGCGGATTGCCGCGTTCGCGTGACCGGACGCGCCGCGCCTAGGAATCGTTATCCAAGCTTCGATCAGGCCGCGCGGTCGGACAGTTCAATCGCAGAGCAGGTAAGGCGAAGAAGAACTCTTGCCATCATTTCGCACCCGGGCGCCGGCGCCGGCAAGACGACGTTGACGGACAAGCTGCTGCTGTTCTCGGGGGCGATCCAGATCACACCTCGCGCGCGTTGGCGCGCGGCTGCTGGCCGAGCATTCACGCACCGCGGCGCAGCAGGTCGTGCGCTGGCGGGGTGCGCGGCCAGGTACCTGGAGGCCTGAGGCTGCGGCCGCAACTTCGATCGTCTGACCTGGCGCCACAATCGCGGCATGACTCTGACCGAGCTGAAGTACATCGTCGCCGTCGCCCGCGAGAAGCACTTCGGCCGTGCCGCCGAGGCCTGCTTCGTGTCGCAACCGACGCTGAGCGTGGCGATCAAAAAACTCGAGGACGAACTTGAGGTGAAGCTCTTCGAGCGCGGGCCGTCCGAGGTCAGCGTCACGCCGCTGGGTGACGAGATCGTGCGCCAGGCGCAGCAGGTCATCGAGCAGGCGGCGGCCATCAAAGACATCGCCAAGCGTGGCCAGGATCCGGTCTCGGGACCGCTGCGCCTGGGCATCATCTACACGATCGGCCCCTATCTGCTGCCGGCGTTGGTGCGCAAGACCATCGAGCAAGTGCCGCAGATGCCACTGATGCTGCAAGAGAACTTCACGACGCGGCTGCTGGAGACGCTGCGCACCGGCGAGCTCGACTGCGCGATCCTGGCCGAGCCCTTTCC
>JBDSEG010000076.1:0-5721 GCA_039920165.1 Burkholderiaceae bacterium | reverse complement strand
GGCGGCTCGTCCCTCAATCTCGCCGCGGGGCTGGTGCGGCAAATGCCCGGGCTCTCCAATCCCCGCACAACCCCGGCAGCACCTCCCCGATCGCCCCCCGCAAGACCACATCCGCCACATCGTCCAGCGGTGTCGCCTGGTTGTTCATGATCACGACCCGCGCCCCGGCGTCCTTCGCCACCACGACGACACCGGCGACGGGATACACCTGCAGCGTGCTGCCGATGGCCAGCAGCACGTCAGCCTCGGCGGCAGCAGTCATCGCTCGGGCGATGACTTCGGGCACGAGCGCCTGGCCGAAGGAGATGGTGTCGCTCTTGAGGATGCCGCCGCATTCGCGGCACGGCGGGTCGGCCTCGCCGGCGCGCACGCGCTCCAGCACCTCGGGCATGGGCGTGCGCGCGCCGCAGCCCCAGCACATTGCGCGGTGCATCGTGCCGTGGACCTCGACGACGCGCTCGGCGGCGTTGCCGGCGCGCTGGTGCAGTTCGTCGATGTTCTGCGTGATGAGCGCATGCAGCTTGCCGCGGTGTTCGAGTTCGACGAGTGCGAAGTGGCCGCGGTTCGGTTGCGCGGTCCACGCCGGATGCGCCATGCGGCTGCGCCACGCGGCACGGCGCACCTGCGGGTCGGCCAGGTAGTTCTGTAGCGTCGACTGCTTCTCGGCCGCGGGATTGGTGGTCCACACGCCTTGCGGGCCGCGGAAATCGGGAATGCCTGAATCGGTCGAGATGCCGGCGCCGGTCAGCACCACGACGCGCCGCGCGACGTCGATCCAGTCTTTCACGCGTCGAATGGAATCGGCTTCGGGCATGAGCGAGCGGTGGGCATGTGAGGATGGGCGCTGCTTGAGGTGGCCATGAACATAGCGCAAAGTTCGCGCCACCGCAGTAGCGGGCCGGCCCGCCGGCGCGATGGCCCCTTTCATCGCGTGTCAGCAAGGCGTCACGGCCCTCGTCGGCGCCGGCACGCGGCGTCGGCAGGCTGCACGTGGCGGGCCTCGTTTGAGCGGTCCACCCGGATGGCTCGCCACGTTACATTTCCCAAGCCTCGAAACCGCCGCCGAGATCCGCTCCGAACGACACCGTGGCCGCTCCAGCTTTTTCATCCGTCGATGCGCGAGCACGCGCCCTCGACATCATCGACGCCGTCCAGCACGGCATGGCGGCGGCGCTCGACTTCCAGGGCATCGTCGACCGCGTCGGCGATACCTTGCGCGAGGTGCTGGCGACCGACGATATCGGCATCCGCTGGATCGATCCGCAGACCCGCACGATCCACTTCCTCTACGAATACGAGCACGGCCGGCGGCTGTACGTCGAGCCGGTAGCGCAGATCCCCGGCGGGCCGGGCGAGACGATGGCGCGCACGCGCAGCGCGGTGGTGCTGAACAGCCCGGCCGAGAAGGCCGCCGCCGGCATCCGCGACCTGCCCGATACCGCCGCTTCGCTGTCAGTGGCCTTCATTCCCATCCTCGGCAAGAACGGCCTGCTTGGCACCATCGTGCTCGAGAACTACGAGCGCGAGAACGCCTACGGCGAGGATGCGATCCGGTTGGTCTCGACGATCGCGGCGAGCCTCGGTCTCGCGCTAGAGAACGTGCGACTGCTGGAGAGCCGGCAGCGCCTGCTCGAAGAGACCGAGCAGCGCAACGCCGAGCTGTCGGTGATCAGCAGCATCCAGCAGGGCATGGCCGGTTCGCTCGACCTGCGCGCCATCATCGAACTGGTGGGCGACAAGCTGTGCGAACTGTTCAGGAGCGACAACCTGTCCATGATGTGGCGCAGCAACGAAATCGGCGCGGCCCATCTGATGTACGCCGTGCAGCACGGCAAGCGCATCGCGCCGCGCAGCTACAACCCGAACTTCGACACGGCGTTCATGCGCGCCCTGCTCGCCAACCAGCCGGTGCTCGCGAACAGCCGCGCCGAGATGGACGCGTGGGGCCTGTTCACACCGGAAGGCTTCGAACCGAGCCTGGCCACGCTGACGGTGCCGATCTTTACCGTCGACCGGCTGCTCGGCGGCATCACGCTGGACAGCCACGATCCGGCGCGCAAGTTCGGTCCCGACGACCAGCGCCTGCTGCAGACCGTCGCGGCGGCGATGGGTGTCGCGCTGGAGAACGTACGCCTGTTCGACGAGACCCGCAAATCGCTCGAACTGCAGACCGCGACCGCCGAGATCCTGAAAGTGATCAGCGAGTCGCCGACCGAGGTCGGCCCTGTGTTCGAGGCGATCGTCACGACCGCGGTGCGCCTGCTCGGCTGCGATACGGCGCTCGCGCTGCGCAATGCCGGCAACCACTACGTGCGCATCGCCGGCGCAACACCGCACGGTCCCTACGAAGGCGGCACGACTGGCGAGCACCCGATCGATCCGGACGCCGATTTCGTCTCGCGCGCTATCGTCGGCAAGCGCGCGCTCGACCTGCCCGACTGGACCGGCCTGGACCTGCCGGCGCACGAGCGGGTCGCGCATCTGAACGCGGGCATCCACTGCGCGCTGTACCTGCCGCTCCTGCGCAACGGCGACTGCTTCGGCGTGCTCGCCTTCGCCTGTCGCAAGCCCAATGCCTTCGGCCCCGAGCAGCGCGCGCTGGCCGAATCGCTACGCGACCAGGCGCTGATCGCGATCCAGAACGTCCACCTGTTCAACGAGACCCGCGAGGCGCTCGAGCAGCAGACCGCGACGGCCGAGGTGCTGCAGGTGATCGGCCGCTCGGTGGCCGATACGCAGCCGGTCTTCGACCGCATCCTCGACAGTTGCGAGCGCCTCATCGCCTGCACCGACCTGAGCGTGATGACGGTCGACGAGGCCGGGCTGGTCCACCTCGAATCGATTCGCGGCGTGAGCGAGCGGCGGGTCCAACATCCCGCGCCACGGCCGGTCGGCCAGACCGTGCTCGCGCAGGCCATCGCCGAAGGTCGCACGGTGCACTACCCGGACGTGCTGTACGCCCACGGCCTGCCCGAGCCGCTGCGCCGAATGGCAGCAACGGTCGCCAATTTCTCGTGCATCGTCGCGCCGATGATGAGCCACGGCCGCGGCATCGGCGCGATCGTCGTGGTGCGCATGTTCGCGGCGCGCCAGTGGCCCGATTTCACTGCCAAGGAGATCGCACTGGTACAGACCTTCGCCGACCAGGCGGTGATCGGAATCCAGAACGCTCGGCTGTTCAACGAGACCAAGGAGGCGCTGGAGCGCCAGACGGCGACGGCCGAAATCCTGAAGGTGATCGCGCGTTCGCCCGACAACGTGCAGCCGGTCTTCGATGCGATCGCGGCCAGCTCGAACCGCCTGGTCAACGGCTTCTCGACCGTCGTCCTGCGCATCGTCGGCGAGACGCTGCACCTGGTGTCGTTCACGCCGACCGATGCACAGGGCGATGCGGTGCTCGCAACATCGTTTCCTCGCCCGCTGGCAGAAAACCCGTTCGCCGAAGCGATCCGCGCCGGCAAGACACTGCAGGTTCGCGATACCGAGCACGATCCCGACCTGTCGCCCGTCCTGCGCGCCAACGCCCGCGCGCGCGGCTGGCGCAGCATGCTCATGTGCCCCTTGCTGCGCGACGGCAATGCGATCGGCATGATCAGCGTGACGCGGCGCGAACCCGGCACATTCGCCCCGAACGAGGTCGCGTTGCTGCAGACCTTCGCCGACCAGGCCGTGATCGCGATCGAGAACGTGCGGTTGTTCAACGAGACGCAGCGCCTGCTGAAGGAGACCGAAGCCCGCAATGCCGAGCTGGCGGTGATCAACAGCATCCAGCAGGGCATCGCCGGCTCGCTCGAGTTTGCGGGCATCGTCGAACTCGTCGGCGACAAGCTGCGCGAAGTGCTGCGCACGGACACGATCGGCATTCGCTGGTACGACGCGGGCGCCGGGCTCGTGCACTTTCTGTACGAGATCGAAGAAGGCCAGCGCATCAACCGGCCGCCGCGGGCGCCGCTCGCTGGCGGGCCGGTCGATACGCTGATCCGCACGCGGCAAGCCGTGGTCTACCGCGACCGTGCCGAGGTGCTGGAAGCCGGCTTGCTGCAGGTCGGACCCCGTCCGATCCAGTCTGCGATGCGCGTGCCGATCGTGCGCTCGGGCGGGGTGGTCGGCTTCATCGTGATGGAGGACCACGAGCGGGCAGGCGCTTTCGGCGAGGCCGAGCTGCGTCTGGTCAGCACCATCGCATCCAGCATGGGTGTCGCGCTGGAGAATGCTCGCCTGTTCGACGAGACGCAGGAAGCGCTCGAACAGCAGACGGCTAACGCCGGCATCCTGAAGGTCATCAGCGAGTCCCCCACCGACGTTCAGCCCGTCTTCGATGCGATCGTGCGCAGCGGCGTGCGCCTGTTCGAAGGGGCGTCTGTGGCTGTCAGCCGGCCGGTCGACGGGATGGTGCACATGATGGCCATTGCCGGGGCCGACACCGAGGACACGCGCAACTGGACCCTGCTCTTTCCGTTTCCCCTGGACCGCGAGTTCCTGCATGCGGTGGCGCTGCGCGAGGGACGCATCGTGGACGTGCCCGACGCGCTCGACACGAGCAACCTGGCCGACGAGTACGCGGAAGGCGCGGCGCACTTTGCAAGTTCGGGAATTCGTGCCGTCACTATCGTGCCGATGCTGCGCGACGGCGCCGCCCTCGGCGCCATCACAGTCGTTCGCAAGCAGCCCGGCGCACTCACCCAAAAACAGATGGCTCTGCTGCGCAGCTTCGCCGACCAGGCGGTGATCGCGATCGAGAACGTGCGGCTGTTCAACGAAACTCAGGAATCCCTCACGCAGCAGACCGCGATTGCCAGCGTGCTGAAAGTCATCAGCCAGTCGACCTTCGACCTGCAACGCGTGCTGACCACCCTGGTCGAGAACGCGACCCGGCTGTGTGACGCGAGTCATGGATTCATCTTTCGACCCGAAGGCGATATTTTCCGGCTCGCCGTGGCGCAGGGCGCATCGCCCGAGTTCGAAGCGCATATTGCGAAGATTCGGGTGCGGCCCGAACGCGGCTTCCTGATCGGGCGAGTCGTGCTCGAACGCACATCGATCCAGGTTCCCGACGCACTGTCCGATCCCGACTACCGGCAGGCCGACTCGCAACGCCTGGGCGGGTATCGCACGATGCTTGGCGTACCGATGCTCAGCGGCAGTGCCGTTGTCGGGGTCATCGTGGTCTGGCGCCAAGAGGTGCGTCTGTTCAGCGACAAGCAGATCGAGTTGCTCGAGACGTTTGCCGCCCAAGCCGTGATCGCAATCGAGAACGTGCGGCTGTTCAACGAGACCAAGGAGGCGCTTGAGCGGCAGACCGCGACCTCGGAAGTCTTGCGCGTGATCAGTGGCTCGGTCACCGATACGCAGCCGGTGTTCGACGTCATCGCCCAGCGAGCGGCGCGGCTGACCGGCGCCGACTACGGCATGGTGTTCACGTTCGACGGCGAGTGGATCCGGGTCGCCAGTTCGTTCGGCGTCAATGCCGCAGGTGTGGAGGCGGCACGCAACGCGTTTCCGATGCGACCCGGCGACGGATCGATCACGGCGCGCGCGGTTCGCGATGGCGCTGTCCGCAGCGCCCCGGACGTGCTGGCGATGTCGGACTTGGAGTACCGCACGAAGGAAGTCGCCCGCTTCACCGGCTACCGCAGCGTGCTGAGCGTGCCGATGATGCGTGAGGGGCAGACGATCGGCGCCATTTGCGTCATGCGCCCCGAAGTCGGCGATTTCGCCGAA
>JBDSEG010000075.1:0-2522 GCA_039920165.1 Burkholderiaceae bacterium | reverse complement strand
GTTCAGGCGCCAGGGTTTCGACACCGGTCACGTTGCCGCCGGGTCGAGCCAGGCTGCGCACCAGGCCGGTTTCCACTGCGCCGTGCATTCCCCAGACGACGATCGGAATCGTCTTGCTGGCGTTCCTTGCGGCAAAGCCTGACAGGTTGGCGATCGCGAGGATCAGGTCGACCTTCGAACGCACCAGTTCCTCGGCGAGTTCGGGCAGTCGCTCAGTCTGCAAGTTCGCGTAGCGCGGCTCGACGATGAGGTTCTTGCCGACCGTGTATCCCAGGTTCTGCAACTGGCCCAAGACGGCTTCGTGCGCATCGCGGGCCTGAAGCGCAAGGACGCCAACCCGGAACACCTTGGTCGCCACCTGAGCCATTGCCGCCGCGGGCACAAGCAAGGCCGTGACAAGCGCAAGCAACATTCGGGACGCTGAAGACTTCATGTCGACGCCTTTCGCTCTTGGAGCCGGGTCGCAGGTTGATGCGTTCGGCATTGCAGGAGTTCGCCCATCGACGGTTGCACTGAATGGACTCGTCGCCCCGGGCACCCATGGTCGCCTTCAGAACGGCCCGCTCGCCAGCCACCGCTCCAGTTGCTCACGCCGGTCGTTGCCCCAAAAGGGTTCGCCGTCGACGACGACGGTGGGGGCGCCGAAGATTCCGGCAGCGATCGCGGCGTCGTTCGCTGCCTTGAGCTGCAGCTTCCAGGCGGTATCGCTCCAGATCGCTTCA
The DNA here is from genome assembly GCA_039920165.1 of Burkholderiaceae bacterium. Lineage (GTDB taxonomy): Bacteria > Pseudomonadota > Gammaproteobacteria > Burkholderiales > Burkholderiaceae_C > JBDSEG01. The sequence goes on along the minus strand of JBDSEG010000075.1, from coordinate 1,800 downwards.
GCGGCCCCGGGGACGAGGCCGAACTCGACCGCCAGTGCCTCAAGCGCGGCGGGATCACTCAGGTCGACGCCGCGTGCGAACAGCGCGCGCAAGCCGTGGCGGGCCCACGCGGTGGCGCGCTCGGAATCGTCAGCATGCAAGGCCCAGAAGATGCGCGCGGCGTTCTGGGTCGGGATCGGAAACTTGCTGGGGATCACCAACGGCACACCGGCGAAGCGCGCCGAGCGCTCGAAATCGCGCAGCGAATATTCGCGCTTGAGCGGGTACGAGACCGGGCTCTTCAGTTCGGCGGCCTGGAAGGTGGCGCCGAGCAGGATCGCACGCCAGTCGACCGTGCGACCGTGGCGCGCCGCGAGCGCCTCGATCCATTCGGATGCGATATACGAATACGGCGACGAAAAATCGAAATAGAAGGCGATCGGGGCATTTGCGGGCATCGGGTTCATGGTTCAGTCTGCGCCGGCGCCGCCCTCGGTGCATCGGTGTTTTCGGCTATCGGCCGACGATCTGCGCCAGCGCCGCGAGCAGCGCATCGCACTGCGCGTCGGTGCCCACGGTGATGCGCAGGAAATCGGCGATGCGCTCAGGCCGGTCGAAGCGGCGCACCAGCACGCCGCGCTCGCGCAATGCCGCAGCGAGCGCCGCGCCGCGCTGTGCCGGATGACGCGCGAAGACGAAATTGGCGAGCGACGGCAGGACCTTGAAATCGAGCGCCACGAGCCGCTCGACCAGCCGATCGCGGCTTGCCATCACGCGCTGGCGGGCCACGTCGAAGTAAGCCTCGTCGTCGATCGCCGCCGCGGCACCAGCCAGCGCCAGCCGATCGAGCGGATATGAATTGAAGCTGTCCTTGACGCGCGTGAGCGCCTCGATCAGGGGCGCCTGCCCGAGTGCGTAGCCGACCCGCAGGCCGGCCAGCGAGCGCGCTTTCGACAGCGTATGAACGACGAGCAGATTCGCATGCGCGTCGATCAGCGGGACGCAGCTCTCGGCGCCGAAATCGACATACGCCTCGTCGACCACGACCATGCGGTCCGGGCAGGCGACGAGCAGCCGTTCGATCTCGGCGCGCGGCAGGGCGCGGCCGGTCGGCGCATTCGGATTCGGGAAGATGACGGCACCGACGCCGACCTCGATGTAATCGTCGATGCACAGCGAAAAATCGTCGGCCAGCGGCAGCCGCGTGTGGGCGATTCCGTAGAGCGCGCAATAGGCCGGGTAGAACCCGTAGCTGATATCGGGAAACAGCAGCGGCCGATCGGCCCCGTGGTTCAGCAGTGCGACGAAGGTATGCGCCAGCACCTCGTCCGAACTGTTGCCCACGAAGACCTGCGCGGCCGAGAGCCGGGACCGGCGCGCAACCGCCTCACGCAGCGCGAGGCCGGTGGGATCGGGGTACAGGCGAAGCTGCGCATCGGTCGCGGCGCGGATCGCGTCGAGCGCGCGCGGACTCGGCGGGTACGGGTTCTCGTTGGTATTGAGCTTGACCAGCTCGACCGTGCTGCGCGGCTGCTCGCCCGGCACATAGGGCGTGAGGCCGTGCACCACCTGACTCCAGAAAATGCTCATCGTCCTGTCATTCCTTCGCGTGCGGTCGATCCGCGGATCGGTTGCGCCGATTGTCGTGCGCACGGGCATGGCAACGGTCCCCTATCCTTGCGCACCGACCTCCACAACCGAGGGCCGCGAGCCGGCCCGCATCGACCCGGGAGAACGACGATCATGACCACCGGCACCGCCCGATTCCACCGTGTGCTCCGCGCCCCACCGGAGAAGGTCTACCGCGCCTTTCTCGATGCC
>JBDSEG010000074.1:0-12559 GCA_039920165.1 Burkholderiaceae bacterium | reverse complement strand
TACCGCTTGTTCGACGGGCTGACGCACTACCAGAACGACGCGCTGGGCTGGAGCTTCGCGCAGCTCGAGACCGAACAACTGCGCCTGCGCAACCAGGTCCAGATCGAGCTCGACGAAAGCGTCCCGTCGGACCCGAAGCTGCTGCAGCTGCGCTACGACATCTTCGTGAGCCGGGTCGGTCTGGTCGACCATGCGCGGGCCGCCGAGGCGATGCGCGAACAAAGTTCCTACGGCCCGGCGATCGAGCAGGTACACGCCTTCATCGCGCACGCCGATCGCACGCTCGGCAGCCAGCCGGTGGCACGCCTGGACCGCGCCAAACTCGAAGGTCTGCGGACGCGCCTGGACCGGCTGAACGGGCCGTTGCACGACCTTTCGATCGGTGCCTCGCACCTGCTGTACCAGCGCGCGGCGGCGCGCAACGCAGCGATCGCGCAGCACAGCCGGATCGGCCACGCGCTCACGCTTTTCCAGTGCGTCCTGCTGTTGCTGCTCGGCTTCACCGTGATGCGGCAGTTCAAGTTTCTAGCCGCCGGGCGGCAACGCTTGGAATCGCTGGCCGACCACCTGCGCGCCACGCGCGTCGAGGCCGAACAGGCAAGCCGCAGCAAGAGCGTCTTCCTCGCCAACATGAGCCACGAGATTCGCACGCCCTTTCACGGCATGCTCGGGATGATGTCGTTGGTGCAGGAGAGCGCGCTCACGCCGCAGCAGCAGGCCGACTACCTTGGCACGGCGAAGGAATCGGCGCACCACCTCTTGACGATCCTGAACGATATCCTCGACATCTCCAAGCTCGAGTCGGGCCAGCTCGCGGTCGCGGCGACGACTGTCGATCTGCCGCAGCTCGTCGGTCAGGTCGAGGCACACATGAGCGCGCTTGCGCGTTCGCGCGGCCTCTCATTCGAGGCGAGAGTCGCTAGCGATGTCCCGCGCTGGGTGCATGCCGACGCGACGCGGGTCAAGCAGATCCTCTTCAACCTGCTGAGCAACGCGGTCAAGTTCTCCGAGGCGGGGTCGGTGCAGCTGACGGTGGCCAACGACAGCAGCCGCAGTGGGCTTGTCTTCGTCGCCGATGCCGGCATCGGAATGGACGAGGCGACCGTCGCGCGGCTCTTCCAGCGCTTCGTGCAGGGCGATGCGACGACTTCGCGCAAGCAGGCGGCACCGGCCTGGGCCTGGAGATCTCGCGCAACCTCGCGCGCCTGATGGGCGGCGATATCACGGTCGAAAGCCGGCCCGGCACGGGCAGCCGCTTCACGGTGCGGCTGCCGCTGGTTGCGGTAGCGGCGCCAATGGCGACGGCAGCCGACCCGGGCGATGTCGAACCGGTACGCCGACTGCGCGTACTGGTCGCCGAGGACCACCCGGTCAACCGAGCCTATATGCAGGCCGTGCTCGACAAGCTCGGCCACCACGCGGTCTTCAGCGAAAACGGCGAAGACGCCGTGCATGCGATGCACGAATCGCTGACCGACTTCGACATCGTGCTGATGGACCTCCACATGCCGGTGATGGACGGTTTCAAGGCCGCGCGCGCAATCCGCGCCATGCCGGCGCCGCGCGGCGCCGTTCCCATCATCGCGCTCACCGCCGATGCCTTCGGCGAGTCGCGGGACATGGCGCTGCGCAGCGGCATGGACGGTTTTCTGTCCAAGCCGGCGCACCTGGCGCAGCTGCGCGACGCTCTGCGCACGCACACCGCGCCAGGCGGCACCGAGCGCGCAGCGACCTCGGCGACGCCGACAATCGCGCCGCGCGACGAAGTCCAGATCGACCGGGCGACCTTCGAGCAGGTCCGTAGCGCGCTGTCGCCCGAACAGTACGCCGCCCTGCTCGCCAAATTCTTCGACGATCGCAGCGCCGCGCTGCGCCACGCGCTCGCGACCTCGGCGCACGGCGATGTCCGCGCGCATGCCCACGCCCTGCGCGGCGCCGCGCTCAACCTCGGTCTGCGCACCGTCGCGCAGACCGCCGAACAATTGCAGACCGGCGGCGCCGACACGCCGGTGTCGGAACTCACCCGACTCCTCGACGCGCTCGACCAGCACCTGACGCTGACACGCGCACTGTGCGTGCGGCTGGGCTTGCTGGCGGATTAGCCCTCGAAGGCAATTTCTGGGCGGGAAAGAGCGCAACGGCGCAAAGAACCCAAAGGAATTTCCTTCGCTGATTTCCTCGCGACCTTTGCGCCTTTGCGACCTTTGCGTCCCGTAACTTCGTCGCCCACCACCCTCGCAACCCAAGCTAAACCACCACCGGCTCCGATTCGAGCCGGATGCCGAAGCGGCCGTAGACGCTTTCCTGGATCGCGCGGGCCAGCGTCATGACTTCCGATCCGATGGCATTGCCGCGGTTGACCAGGACGAGCGCCTGGCGCTCGTAGACGCCGGCCTGGCCGACGCTCTTGCCCTTCCAGCCGCAGGCGTCGATCATCCAGCCGGCCGCGAGCTTGACTGTGCCGTCGGGCAGCGGGTAGTGCACCACCTCCGGGTCGCGGCCGATGATGTCGCGGCATTGCTCGGGCGTCACGATCGGGTTCTTGAAGAAGCTGCCGGCATTGCCAACCACGGCGGGGTCGGGCAGCTTAGCGCGCCGGATCGCGCACACCCAATCGAAGATCTGCCGGGCATCAGGAGCACGAATGCCGGTCTCGACCATCTTGCGCTCCAGGTCGACATAGCCGAGCACCGGTCGCCACGGCCGCGGCAGCCGAAACCGCACCCGCGTGATGACGGCGCGGCCGGCGAGCGAATGCTTGAACACGCTGTCGCGGTAGCCGAACTCGCACATCTCGCTGGCGAGCGTGAAGCCGCGCCCAGTGCGCAGATCGACCGCGTCGAGCGACTCGAAGCGGTCCTGCAGCTCGACACCGTAGGCGCCGATGTTCTGCACCGGCGACGCGCCGACGCTTCCCGGGATCAGCGCCAGATTTTCGAGTCCCGGCATGCCGTGGGCGAGCGTGTGGGCGACGAGTTCGTGCCAGTTCTCGCCCGCGCCGGCCTCGACGATCCAGGCCTCGTCCGTCTCGCGAACGACCCGGATGCCGTGCACCTCGATCTTGAGGACGACCTGCGGCATGTCGCGCGTGAGCACGATATTGCTGCCGCCGCCAAGCACGAATTTGGGCGCGAGACCGAGGCGCGGATGGTCAACCACCGCACGCACGTCGGCATCGCTCGCGATGCGAACGAGCGTGCCGGCCACCGCGGGCAGGCCGAAGCTGTTGTAGGGTTTGAGGCTGACCCCCGACTCGATTTGCATGGCAGAATTTTCCCCTATCGGCGCTGCGCCGACAGCCTTTTGAATCGACGTACCATGCCCAGCTTCGACGCCGTTCTGGAACCCAATCTGGTCGAGGTCCGCAATGCGGTCGAACAGACTGCCAAGGAGATCGGAACCCGTTTCGACTTCAAGGGATCGTCGGCCAAGGTCGAGCTGAAGGAGAAGGAGCTGACGGTCCATGCCGACAGCGATTTCCAGATCGGGCAGGTGCTCGATATCCTGATCGCCAAGCTCACCAAGCGCGGCGTCGACCTGCGCTTTCTCGACCGCAGCGCCAAGATCGAGAAGACCGGCGGCGACAAGGTGAAGCAGCTGCTCGTCGTCAAGAGCGGCATCGACACCGAGACCGCGAAGAAGATCCAGACCCTCGTCAAGCAAAGCAAGCTCAAGGTGCAGGCTGCGATCCAGGGCGATACGGTGCGCGTCACCGGCGCCAAGCGCGACGAGTTGCAGGCGGCGATGGCACTACTGCGCAAGGAAGTGCCGGACGCGCCGCTGTCCTTCGATAATTTCCGCGATTGACGATATGGCCGTGCGCGCCCGCCACGCTTTGCGCGCGCTGTGCGCCGGCTTGTTCGCGAGCGTGGTTGGCCATGCCGCAGCGCAGACCGTGACCCTCGGTGGAACCCTCGGCGACAAGGCGGTGCTGGTCATCGACGGAGTGCCGCGTACCTTGAGCCGCGGCGCGACCCTGGCCGGCGTCAAGCTGATCAATGTCTCCGGCAGCGAAGCCGAGATCGAGGTCGCCAACCGCCGCGTGACGTTGCAGCTCGGTGGGGCGCAGCTCAGGTTCGACGCCGCCGACGTGGTGGGCAACAGCAACCAGATCGTCATGACCGCCGGCAGCGGCGGTCATTTTTCCAGCGCCGGCAGCATCAACGGCCAGCCGGTCACCTTCCTCGTCGATACCGGTGCGACCTATATCGCCCTCAGCCAGACCGAAGCCGAGCGCCTGGGCGTGCGCTACCGCGACGGCCTGCGCGGCATGGCGCAGACCGCGAACGGCCCGGTGCCGGTGCACCGCGCACGGCTGGCCAGCGTGCGCATCGGTGATGTCCAGGTGTTCGACGTCGAGGCAACCGTGGTGCCGATGCAGATGCAGCAGGTCCTGCTCGGCAACAGCTTTCTGACGCGCTTTCAGATGAAGCGCGAGAACGATACGTTGACGCTGGTGCGGCGCTACTGAACCTCGCGCCCGCCCGGCGGTGGCCCGGCCTGCGCGAATGCCAGCCACGCGAGAACGCCGATCCCCGCCAGGCCGAGCAGCACGCCGCGGTAGCTGCCGATCGCGACCAGCGTCCAGGCCGCGGCCAGCGGTGCGGCGGCTCGCGACAGGATCGAGATGGCATTCATCGCGCCACTGATCCGACCCACATGACTGCGCCCGAAATAGTCGGGAACGACGCTGCCGCGCACGATGGTCGAGACGCCGTTCGACACGCCGAATAGCAGTGCGAACAGCAGCAATGCCGGCGTGGCATCCGCCAGCGCGAAGATCGCCAGCGCGACGGGCAGGCCGGCAAATACCAGCATCCCGACCCGGCGCGGCGGCCAGCGCCGCCCGACGGCCAGAAGGGCGATCCGGCCGAGCACCTGAGCCGGTCCGAACCACACCACGATGGCGAGCGCATCGCCCGCCGTGCGGCCACGCTCGGCGAAGGCCGGCATCAGGTGCGCGAAGAGCGCAGCGACCACAAACGATTGCAGCGTGAAGGTCGCCGTGAGCAGCCAGAAGCTGCGCAGGCGCAGCGCATCGAGCAGCGTCGCCTCGCCGCTGGACGTCGCCGGCACCGGCGCCGCCAACGTGTTGCCGCGCAGCGCATAGGCGTGCAGGGGCGCGATCACGAATACGAGCACGCAACCGATCGCCTGCAACGCGCCGCGCCACTGCAGGCCCGCGATCAGCCACGCGACGGCTGGAAAGGCGAGCGTGCTCGCAAAACCGCCGACCAGGGTCAGCGCGGTGATGCCGTCGCGATAGTGATGCGGATGGCGGCGCGTCAGCACGTTGAAGGCCGGGTCGTAGAGCGTCATCGCCATCGCCACGCCGAGCAGCGACCATGCGAGGTACAGCAGCGCCAGGCTCTCGGCCTGCGACCAGACCAGGAAGCCGATGCCGGCGAGCACGGCACCCAGCGTCAGGACCGCGCGCCCGTGGTCACGATCGATCGCTGCGCCGACCGCGTAGGTCGACATTCCCCACAGCGCGAGGCCGATGGTGAACGCCGACATGGTCTGCGGAGAGGTCCAGCCGAGTTCGTCCTGCATCGGCAGCACGAAGGACGAGAAGGCGTAGTAAAGCGCCGCCCAGCACACGAGTTGGCCGAATGCGAGCGCTGCCACGGTGGCGCGAAAGGACGGGGCTGCGCCGGTTGCATTCACCACTGCGATTATCGAGAGGCCACGTCGCGCGCCCCGTCAGCGAGTACGGCGCACGATCGTGCTAAAACCTGCCCTGATCGATCAGCCCGGAGGCTTGCGCATGGATCTGAATTTCACCCCCGACGAACAAGCGTTCCGCCTCGAGATCCGCGCCTGGGTGGCGAAGAACCTGCCGCCCGATATCAGCCGCAAGGTGCACAACTCCATCCGGCTGAGCAAGGAAGAGATGCAGCGCTGGGCGCGAATTCTCGGCAAGGAAGGCTGGCACGGCTGGGCCTGGCCGAAGCAGTTCGGCGGCCCGGGCTGGAATGCGATCCAGCGCCATCTGTTCGAGGAGGAAAACGCCCTTGCCGGCGCACCGCGCGTGGTGCCCTTCGGCCCGGTGATGGTGGCGCCGGTGATCATGGCCTTCGGTTCGCCGGAGCAGCAAAAGCGCCACCTGCCCGGCATCATGAGCGGCGAAGTGTGGTGGAGCCAGGGCTACAGCGAGCCGGGTTCGGGTTCCGACCTGGCGTCGGTCAAGACCAAGGCCGAGCGCCGCGGCGACTACTACATCGTGAACGGCCAGAAAGCCTGGACCACGCTCGGCCAGCACGGCGACTGGATCTTCTGCCTGGTGCGCACCAGCAACGAAGGCAAGCCGCAGACCGGCATCAGCTTCCTGCTCATCGACATGAAGAGTCCCGGCGTCACCGTGCGCCCGACAGTGCTGATGGACGGCGAGCCGGAGGTCAACGAGGTCTTCTTCGACGACGTCGAGGTGCCGGCCGACAACCTGGTCGGCGAAGAGAACAAGGGCTGGACCTACGCCAAATACCTGCTGTCGCACGAGCGCACCAATATCGCCGACGTGAACCGCGCCAAGCGCGAGCTCGAACGCCTGAAGCGCATCGCCAAGCAGGAAGGCGTCTACGACGACCTGCGTTTTCGCGACGAGATCGCGAAGCTCGAGGTCGAAATCGTCGCCCTCGAGATGATGGTGCTGCGCGTGCTGTCGGGCGAAAAGTCTGGCCGACAGTCACTCGACGTCGCCGGACTTCTGAAGATCCGTGGCAGCGAGATCCAGCAGCGCTACACCGAACTGATGATGCTCGCCGCCGGGCCGGCCAGCGTGCCGCGCGACGACGAGGCGATGGCCGCCGGCTGGCAGGGCGACCAGATCGCCAACGGTGCGCTCGTCGGGCCGCTCGCCGGCACTTATTTCAATATGCGCAAGACGACCATCTACGGCGGCTCGAACGAGGTCCAGCGCAATATCGTCGCGCAGTTCGTGCTCGGTTGAGCCGAGAACGAACCGCGCGGGCGCGCTACAGGGCTGCTCCCTTCCCCTGCCCCTTCCCCCGAGGAGGAAGGGGTTCCAGCTAGACAGACGAGGTTGGTTCGACGAGGGTTTTGATATGGATTTCGATTTCAACCACGACCAGGAAATGCTGCGCGATACGGTGCGCAAATGGATCGACAAGGGCTACGACTTCGAACGGCGGCGCAAGATCGTCAAGGCGGGTGGCTTCGAGCGCTCGGTCTGGGGCGAGCTCGCCGATCTCGGCCTGACCGGGCTCGCAGTCCCGGCCGAGCACGGCGGGATGGGCTTCGGCGCGGTCGATGCCATGGTCGTGATGGAAGAGCTTGGCCGCGGACTCCTGCTCGAGCCCTACGCGCAGGGCGCGCTGGTCGCGCCGGGCATGCTGGCCGGCCATGGCGGCGCCGAGGCGCAGGCCATGTGGTTGCCGCGGATCGCCAGCGGCGAGGTGCTGGTGGTGCTGGCGCAGCAGGAGCGCGGCGCGCGCTACCGGCTCGACCGCCCGGCCACCACCGCGACCGGCAGCGGCCTCAACTGGCGCTTGAGCGGCCAGAAGACCGTGGTGCCGGCGGGCGACTCGGCCGATGCCTACCTGGTGCCGGCCACCGTCGATGCGGCGGGTGGCGCCGATGCGATCGGTGTGTTCCTCGTCGAGCGGCGCGCCGCAGGGGTGAAGGTGCGCGGCTACCCCACGCAGGACGGCGCCCGCGGTGCCGACCTCGACCTGACGGACGCACCGGCCACCCTCGTCGCCGCACCCGGACGGGGCCTGGCGGCGCTCGAGCACGGCATCGATATCGGCATCGCCGCGCTGTGCGCGGAGGCCGTGGGTACGATGGAAAAGCTCATCGCGATCACGGTCGAGTACATGAATACGCGCAAGCAGTTCGGCGTCACGATCGCGACTTTCCAGGCGCTGCGCCACCGCATCGCCGATGTGAAGATGCAGCTCGAACTGGCACGCTCGATGAGCTATTTCGCGAGCCTCAAGATGAACGAACCGCCGGCCGCACGCAAGCGCGCGATGGCGCAGGCCAAGCTGCAGCTCGGCCAGTCGACGCGCTTCGTCGGCCAGCAGTGCATCCAGTTGCACGGCGGCATCGCCATCACCGACGAATACAGCGCGAGCCACTATTTCAAGCGCCTCACGGTGATGGAAATGACCTACGGCGATTCGCTGCACCAGCTCGGTGAAGTGGCAGCGACCATGCAGGATCACGCCGGGGTATTTGCCTGAGTCGCCGCAGCGAAGCGCCTATGAAATTGCGCAGCGAAGGCGACTCGTCTCAAAGGCGCTTCGGTCTTTCGAGCCCGTGCTTGCCTTTCAGACTTTGAGGCCGGGGGCGCTCACCGACGTTGCCGGGCTGCGCGTCGGCCACTTCACCGACTCGCGCCGGCCCACCGGCTGCACCGTGGTGCTGACAACCGAGGGCACGGTCGGCGGGGTCGATGTTCGCGGCGCCGCACCCGGCACGCGCGAAACCGACCTGCTCTCGCCGCTGAATGCGGTGTCGACCGTGCACGCGGTGCTGCTCTCGGGCGGCAGCGCCTTCGGCCTCGACGCGGCGGGCGGCGTGATGCGCTGGCTCGAGGAGCGCGGCATCGGCATGCGGATCGGCCCGGCGACGGTGCCGATCGTGCCGGCGGCCATCCTGTTCGATCTCGCGGTCGGCGATGCCTCGATCCGGCCCGATGCGGCCGCGGGCTACGCGGCCTGCGAGGCAGCAGCCGATGGTGCGATGGCCGAAGGCAATGTCGGCGCCGGCGCAGGCGCGAGCGTCGGCAAGCTGTTCGGCTTCGAGCGCGCGATGCGCGGCGGCATCGGCAGCGCCTCGGTGCGCGCCGGCGGCTTCACCGTCGCGGCGCTGGTCGCGGTGAATGCGGTCGGCGATGTGATCGATCCGGCCAGCGGCCATGTCGTCGCCGGCGCCCGCAGCGCCGACGGAACGCGCCTGCTCGGCGCCACCGACGCGCTGCTTCGCGGCGAGCTGCCCGCTGCATTCGACACAGGCGCAGCGACCACCATCGGCGTCATCGCCACCGATGCCGTGCTTGACAAGGCCCAGGCCTGCAAGCTCGCGCAGATGGCGCACGACGGTCTGGCGCGCAGCATCAACCCAGCCCACACCATGGGCGACGGCGATACCCTGTTCGCGCTCGCCACCGGTGGCAGCGGCAAGACCGGCCACCTGACGCTGCTGGGGGCTCTGGCCGCCGAGGTCACGGCGCTTGCCGTTCTGCGCGCGGTGCGCCAGGCGGTATCGCTCGATTCGCCGGGCCTGCCGCATTTGCCCGCCAGCGAACATTTCAGTCACCTCGAAAGCACTCGCCCATGACGTTTGCCCTGACCTGCCGCGCCCTGCTCACCGCCACATTGGCCGCGCTGCTCCTGGGCGCCTGCGCCAGCCCGCCGGCCGGCCCGGCGCAGCCGCCGATCGTCTTCGTGCATGGCAACGGCGAGACCGCCGCGCTGTGGACGATGACGCTGTGGCGCTTCGAGTCGAACGGCTGGCCGCGCGAGCGGCTGTCCGCGATCGATGTGCCTTACCCGCTCGCGCGCGACGACGATGCGAAGGAGCAGCCCGGCCGCACGTCGAGCACCGAGAACATGCGCTACCTCGCGGCCGAGGTCGACAAGGTGCTGGCCACGACCGGTGCGAGCCAGGTCGTGCTGATGGGCAACTCGCGCGGCGGCTACTCGATCCGCCAGTACATCGAGAGCGGCGGCGGCGCGGCCAAGGTCTCGCACGCCATCCTGGGCGGGACGCCCAACCACGGAATATGGGTTGATATGAAGGTCCGCCCGGGCAACGAATTTAACGGGGCCGGAGCGCTCCTCACCGGGCTGAATGCGCCCAAGGGACCGAACGGCGACGAGGTGACCCCCGGTATTCGTTGGCTGACGATCCGCTCCGACGTGAACGACAAGTACGCCCAGCCCGACGGCGTGTGGATCGCCAGCAAGGGCACGCCAACCAACGTCACTTTCGCCGGGCCCGAACTGAAGGGCGCGACCAATATCGTGATCCCCGCCATCGACCACCGCGAAACCGCCTACAGCCCGCAGGCCTTCGAAGCCGCGTACCGCTTCATCACCGGCCGCGCGCCGACAACGACGGCGATCGCGCCGCAGGATCGCATCGTGCTCGACGGCAAAGTGAGCGGCCTCGGGCTGAACAACCAGCCGGGCGGCGGCAATTTCGCCAACAACCTCGCGCTCGTTGGCGCGACCGTCGAGGTCTACGCCACCGAGCCCGCGAGCGGGGAGCGCCGTCGCGCTGCAGTGCACCGCAAGACCATCGGGGCCGACGGCCGCTGGGGACCATTCGACGCCCGGCCGGGGACACCGTATGAGTTCGTGATCGCCGCGCCCGGTTTCGCCACGACCCACATCTACCGCTCGCCGTTCCCGCGCACGTCCGATATCGTCAACCTGCGCGCCGAGCGCCTGGCCGATGCCGACAAGGCCGCGCTCGCGGTCGTCACGCTCACGCGGCCGCGCGGCTATTTCACGCTGCCGCAGGACCGCATCAGCCTCGACGGTGCGGCGCCGCCGGGCATCGTTGCGGGCGTGGGCGGCGCGGCGCAAGCGAAGCTGCTGGTGAAGGACAACGCGATGCGCGCCGTGGCCGGCGAATACAACGGCGAGCGCATCGTCGGCCGCGCCTGGCCGGCGGCCGAGAACCACCTGGTGCTGCTCGAGCTGCACCGCTAGTCCGCTAGATCATTGAAATGGACGGTGAGGTACGCACCCGACGCGATGCGATGCAAGGCGCAAAGCTCAGCGATGCCCGTAGCCATCGCGAGCATTTGCAACGCCGCAGCGCACCCGTATTGCGTGGACAGCACCGAGCCGATTTCAGTGACTCAGTCGACTAAGTCCGCCCGAATGCGGCTGTCGCAGGTTCTTTTTTCGCAGGGCTTCGGCGCGCGCCGCGAATGCGCCGGGCTGATCGCGGGCGGGCACGTCACGCTCGCCGGCGCGGTATGCGACGACCCGTTTCACGACGTTCCGACCGAGGGTCTGGTCTTGGGCGTCCGCGGCGTGCTGTGGCCGTTTCATGCGCAGGCGCTGATCGTGCTCAATAAGCCGGCCGGCTACGAGTGCTCGCAAAAGCCCAAGCACCATCCAAGCGTGTACAGCCTGCTGCCAGCGCCGCTGCACCGGCGCGACGTGCAGGCGGTGGGGCGCCTGGACGAGGACACCACCGGCCTGTTGCTCCTCACCGACGACGGCGCGTTGATCCACCGACTGACCTCGCCCAAGCACCATGTTCCCAAGGTCTACGAGGTGGGCTGCAAGCACCCGGTCGATGCCGACCAGGTCAACGCACTGCTGGCCGGAGTGCAGTTGCTCGACGAACCCGGGACGGTGCGCGCCGCCGCCTGCAATGCCATCGGCGCGAACTCGCTGCGCCTGACGCTGACCGAAGGCAAATACCACCAGGTCAAGCGGATGATCGCGGCCGCCGGCAACCGGGTCGAGACGCTGCACCGCAGCGCGTTCGGTGTGCTCGCGCTGCCGGCCGACCTGGCTCCCGGGCAGTGGCGCTGGCTCGACGGGCCGCACGTCCTGTACCCGCCGACCCCGTGACACCGTGCCGGGAGCATTGACGGCCTGCGCCCGCGCGATCGTCGAGTCGATCCGGTGGCCGGATCGATCTCAGCCACACCGTTGGCGGACTGGTCGGCAGCGCTGCCGGCGCACACGCCTGACGCCTCGGCGGTATCTGCCCGCGCCGTTTGCGGCGGCGGGTGCCCTCGATAATCGACCGATGCAGGTCTTTCGAGGCATCCAGCATCCCCGCATCCCGGCGCACTGCGCGCTCACGATCGGCAATTTCGACGGCGTGCACCGCGGCCACCAGGCGATGCTCGCATTGCTTCGTTCGGAAGCGCAGCACCGCGGCCTGCCCTCGTGCGTGATGACTTTCGAGCCGCACCCGCGCGATTATTTCGCCGCCCTCGCCGGCCGGCCCGAGATGGCGCCGGCGCGAATCGCGACACTGCGCGACAAGCTGAGCGAGCTCGACCGCTGCGGCATCGACCAGGCCGTCGTGCTGCGATTCGACGCGGCCTTCGCGGCGCAGTCGCCGCAGGCCTTCATCGACGACGTGATGCAGCGCGGCCTGGGCACGCGCTATGTGCTGGTCGGCGACGATTTCCGCTTCGGCGCGCGGCGCGCGGGCGACTACGCGATGCTCGACGCTGCCGGCGCCGCAGCGGGCTTCGATGTCGCGCGCATGAACAGCTACGAAGTGCACGGCCTGCGGGTGTCGAGCTCGGCCGTTCGCGAGGCGCTCGCCGGCGGCGACATGGCGCGCGTCGCCGTGCTGCTGGGGCGGCCGTACAGCGTGAGCGGCCACATCATCCACGGTCGCAAGCTCGGCCGCAGCCTGGGGGCGAGCGCGCCCGGCGGCGACGACGGCTTTCGCACGCTGAACCTGCGCTTCGCGCATTCGCGGCCGGCGGCACATGGCATCTTCGCGGTGCGCACCTACGGCCTGGTCGACGCGCAGGGCTGCGGGCCGGTCGACGGCGTGGCGAGCCTGGGCCACCGGCCCACGGTCGACGGCAGCGGTCGCGTCCTGC
>JBDSEG010000073.1:0-3744 GCA_039920165.1 Burkholderiaceae bacterium | reverse complement strand
CTCACGTATCTCGAAATCGAGGCCGATGGCTATGGCATCGATGCCCGGGTCGAGATGCTGCTGAGCAGTGACAGCGCGACCGGCGTCGCCAAAGCCATGGGCCTCGGCATGATCGGTTTTGCCGATGCGCTGGACCGTCTGCGCCCGGATATCGTGCTGCTGCTCGGCGACCGCTTCGAGATCCTCGCCGCTGCGTCCGCCGCGCTGGTCCTCAGCTTGCCGATCGCGCATCTGCACGGCGGTGAGACCACCGAGGGCGCCTTCGACGAAGCGATCCGGCACAGCGTGACGAAGATGTCGCACCTTCACTTCGTGGCGGCCGAGCCGTACCGCCGTCGCGTGGTGCAGCTCGGCGAGGATCCGGCGCGCGTCTTCCTCGTCGGCGGCCTGGGGGTGGACGCGATCGAGCGCCTCGACCTGCTCGGCCGTGCGGCGCTCGAATACGCGCTCGGATTTGCGCTCGGGCCGCGCAGCCTGCTGATCACTTTTCACCCCGCCACGCTGGATCCGAACGGATCGCACCGGCAGATGGAGGAACTGCTGGCCGCGCTCGATGCGTTGAGCGAGATCCATCTCGTCTTCACTCTGCCGAATGCCGATACCGGTAGCCGCGAACTGGCGCACATGGTCGAGGCTTTCGTCGCCAGCCATCCGGCGGCGCGCGCCTATCCCTCGCTCGGCCCGCTGCGCTATCTGTCGTGCATGAAGCACGTGGACGGGGTGGTCGGCAACTCGTCGAGCGGACTCGCCGAGGCGCCGAGCTTTCACGTCGGCACGGTCAATATCGGCGACCGCCAGCGCGGCCGGCTGCGCGCCGACAGCGTGATCGATTGCGAGCCCGAGCGCGTTGCGATCGGCGCAGCTTTGGCGCGCCTGTACGAGCCCGGGTTTCGCGCAACGCTCGCCTCGGTGCGCAACCCATACGGCGACGGCGGCGCGAGCGCGCGCATCGTCGACGTGCTGCGCCGTCATCCGCTCGACGGGTTGCTCAAGAAGTCGTTCCACGACCTGCCGTTCGCCGCTGCGCCGCCGGCCTCCGAGGTCTGACCGCAATGCCCACCGAAGCCTGGCGCAAGACCCTGCTGCCGTCGAATGTGACGCTGCAGCAGGCGATCCGCTGCCTGGACGAGACCGGGCTGCAGATCGCGCTCGTCGTGTCGAACAGTGGGGCGCTGATCGGCACACTGACCGACGGTGATATCCGGCGTGGCCTGCTGCGCGGACTCGCGCTCGGCAGTCCGGTCGACGAGATCACGCACCGCAATCCGCTCGTCGTTCCGCCGCAGTGGGGGCGCGACATGGTGCTGCAGCTCATGCAGGCCAACAAGATTCATCAACTGCCGGTGGTCGACGAAACTCGCCATGTCGTCGGCCTGCATCTGTGGGACGAACTGCTGGTGCCCGAGCCGCGCGCCAACCTGATGGTCATCATGGCCGGCGGGCGCGGCACGCGGCTGCATCCGCATACCGAGCATTGCCCGAAGCCGCTGCTGCCGGTGGGCGACAAGCCGATGCTCGAGCACATCATCGAGCGCGCACGCGCCGAGGGCTTCCACCGCTTCGTGCTCGCGGTGCATTACCTCGGCCACATGATCGAGGACTATTTCGGCGACGGCAGCCGCTGGCAGGTGCGCATCGACTACCTGCGTGAGCCGGCACCGCTGGGCACCGCCGGTGCGCTCTCCATGC
The DNA here is from genome assembly GCA_039920165.1 of Burkholderiaceae bacterium. Taxonomy (GTDB): domain Bacteria; phylum Pseudomonadota; class Gammaproteobacteria; order Burkholderiales; family Burkholderiaceae_C; genus JBDSEG01. The sequence continues at coordinate 2,055 of JBDSEG010000073.1, read as the reverse complement.
TAGACCCGACGCCCGATGCCGCCTTCGTCGTCACCAATGGCGACGTGCTCACCGATATCCGCTATGGCGAGATGCTCGACTTCCACGCACGCCATGGCGCCGCGGCGACCATGGCGGTGCGACTGCACGAATGGCAGCATCCGTTCGGCGTCGTCAAGACCGAAGGCGTGAATATCGTCGGCTTCGAGGAGAAGCCGATCTCGCGCAGCCACATCAACGCCGGCATCTACGTGCTCGAGCCGCATGCGCTCGACGCGCTCAGCGCGCAGGAGCATTGCGACATGCCGGCGCTCTTCGCGCGTCTTCAGGACCGTCCGGCCCGCACCATCGTCTACCCGATGCACGAGCCGTGGCTCGACGTCGGCCGTCCCGATGACCTCGAACGCGCGCGCGGCGAGCACGCCGGTTCGCGCTGACGCCATCGAACCTGAATCTGGCTCCAAGGAATCCGCATGAAGATCGGCCCCAGCCCCAACACCGACCTCGCCCGCTTCGAGCGGCCCGAATCCGAGCTCGACGTGCTCTACGGCCTGCCCCGCGCAGTGAAATTCTGCGCCGTGTGCAACATGTCGAACCAGCAGCCGATGTCGAGCAATGAGTATTCGCACAGCAAGGACTCGAAGAAGACGACGCTCAGCTTCGACGCCGACGGCGTGTGCCATGCCTGCCGCTTCAACCGCCTGAAGGAAACCGGCGAGATCGACTGGGACGAGCGCGAGCGCGAGCTGCTCGAACTGTGCAATCGCTTCCGGCGCGACGACGGCAGCTACGACTGCATCGTCGGCGGCAGCGGCGGCAAGGACAGTGCGATGCAGTCGCACCTGCTCAAGTACCGCTACGGCATGCACCCGCTCACGGTCACCTGGTCGCCGCACCTGTACACCGACATTGGCTGGAAGAATTTCCAGAACTGGCTGCACGTCGGCGGGTTCGACAACTTCCTCTACACACCGAACGGCAGAATCCACCGGCTGCTGACGCGCAACGCGACGATCCACCTGCTGCACCCGTTCCAGCCCTTCATCCTCGGCCAGAAGACCTTCGTCGCCAAGATGGCGGCACAGCTCAACATCCCGCTCATCTTCTACGGCGAAATGCCCGGCGAGTACGGTGAGAAGATCTCGCACACCACCTCGAGCTACGCCGCCGGCGCGCAGGTGCCCGAGAGCGAGGGCTTCTCAATGGACTATCTCGCCGGGCGCGATGTGCGCGACGTCTTCCTGGGCGGCAAGCAAATCGGCGAGTACCTCGACGAAGGCGTGCCGATGGCCGACCTCAAGAGCTATCTACCGATGGACCCGGCCGTGCTCGAAAAGAAGGGCATCGATTTCAAATACCTCGGCTACTACAAGCGCTGGGTGCCGCAGGAGGCCTATTACTACGCGGTCGAGAACACCGGCTTCGAGGCCAACCCGGTGCGCACCGAGGGCACCTACTCCAAGTACAACAGCCTGGACGACAAGGTCGATGGCTTCTTCTACTTCACGCGCTGGATCAAATTCGGTGTCGGCCGAACGATGATGGATTCGGCCCAGGAGATTCGCAACCACCACATCACCAAGGAAGAGGCGGTTGCGCTGATGGGGCGCTACGAGGGTGAATACCCGGCGCGCTATAAGAAAGAATTCCTCGAGTACATCGGCATGACGCAGGTCGAATTTTTGGCGCTGTGCGACCGCTTCCGCTCGCCGCACCTGTGGAAGGTCGAGGACAGTGAATGGAAGCTGCGCCACGCGCCGTGGATCCGGACCGGCCGCGCCGCATGAGGAACACCCGCCTCATCGCGAGGCTGGACGTGAAGGGGCCGAACCTCATCAAGGGGGTGCACCTCGAGGGCTTGCGCGTCATCGGCTCGCCAAACGAGCATGCGCGCCGCTACTACGAGCAAGGCGCCGACGAGCTGATCTATATGGATTGCGTGGCCAGCCTGTACGGTCGCAACAGCCTCGGCGATATCGTCAAGAGCGCGGCGCAGGATGTCTTCATCCCGATGACCGTCGGCGGTGGCATCCGCTCGGTCGACGATGCGACCTATCTGCTGCGCTGCGGCGCCGA
>JBDSEG010000072.1:0-2750 GCA_039920165.1 Burkholderiaceae bacterium | reverse complement strand
TCGCGTAGCTTGTCGCCGACCAGGTCGACGATGGTCTGGAAATCCAGCGATCCCGCCATTCCCTGCTGGATGCTGTTGATGACCGCCAGTTCGGCGGCGCGCTGGTCGGTTTCCTTGAGCAGGCGCTGGGTCTCGTCGAAGAGGCGCGCATTTTCCAGCGCGACGCCGAGAGTGGAGGCGATCGTCTCGAGCAGGCGGACTTCCGATTCGCCGAACGCGTACTCGCGCTGGTGGTTCTCGAGCGTGAGGTCGCCCAAGACGCGGTCGCTGGCGATGATGGGCACCGTCGCGGTGGACTTGGGCCGGTCGGTACCCGGCACGACCACCTGATTCGGATCGATGACGTTCTGAATCACCGGTTGCCGGGTGGCGATTATCGTTTCAGCGGGGCCACCTTGCTTCATTTTGCTCGGCGCGAACTTGGGCAACCGCTGGCCATGTTCGATCACGTACAAGCAGTGAACCAGGTGCTGGTCGGCGTCATACCACCAGATGCTCATGTCCTGCGTGCCCAGTATCTGACGCAGCTTGTCTCCGACCAGGTCGACGATGCCCTGAAAATCGAGCGATCCCGCGATCCCTTGCTGGATGCTGTTAATGATGGAGAGTTCGGCCGCGCGTTGCTCGGTGCGCGCATTCGACGCGGCGAGCTCGGCCGTACGTTCGGTGACCTTGACTTCGAGTCCTTGCGCCCAGCGCAGGTTGGCCAGCGCCACTGCGGCCTGCGATGCAAGCATCGCGAGCAGGTCGCGATCGGTGTCGTGGAAGCGGCCGAACGCGCCGTTGAGGTCGCAGTAAAGATAGCCGATCAGTTCCTGCTGGGCGATCAGGGGTGCTACCACCGAGCTGCGCTGATCGATTACCTCGGAGCCGTCGGGGCCATGGCGCAATGTCGTCACCCGCAGACTGCGCGCTTCATCGAGCCAGGGCTGGATGGAGTCCAGCAACGGCTGCGCGTGCTCACCGGTCGATACCACTGAACCGGCCAGGCGGCGAGCGTCAGGCTGCTCCAGCACCAGCAATACGCGCTGCGCGCCGACCAGCTCGGCGACTTCTTCGATCAGAAATTCGTGTAGTTCGCCTTCGGCACGCAGCGCGTTCAGCCGCAGACCCGTATCGACCAGCCGCTCAACCGGCTCGCGCAGATCGGCCGGCGCACTCAGGTGGGCGGTGTAGGCCGCCCGAGGGAGACCCTGCTTGCGTGCCGCGTCGATCCACGCGTGCATCAATGGCGCGTGCTGTTGGGGTGCATGCAGGTAGCTGCGGCGCAGACCTTCGTCGGTCAAGGTCGCGATACCTTCGACGAGCAGTCGATAGGCTTGCTGCAGCGCGCGGGCAGCCGCCGCAGCTTTGCGATTCGCCTTGAGCGCCAGATGGTGCTGCCACCAGATGATCGCATCCGATTGCATGCCGCCGCCGACGGCGCCGTGCTGCGCATGCTGTGCCGCTGTTGCCGCGGTCGACGTCCGCAGCGCTGCTGCGCGATCGCCATGCGAAAGGTATGCGCGCGAGAGATTGCCGAGTAGGGAAGGCGTGCTCCAATGGCCGAGGCCCAGGGTCGCGTGCAATTGCTCAAGTCGGGAAATGGCCTCGGCGAAACGCCCTTCGAGAATGTCGTAGAAGGCGACGCAAAAATCCATGACGTCTTTCCACACGGGCACCGGGTCGGCGGCATACAGGCGAAGCTCTTCCGCAAGGACCTTTCCCGCAGCAACCCTGTGACCCATTAACATTTCCAGCGTCGCCAGAATGTTAGTGCCGTTGACCAGGGCGCCGGGGCGGAGCGCGCGCCCCTTGATCGCGCTGCAGCGCAGGATCATCCGGCGCGCCCGCCGATACATCCCCAGCCGGCCGTAGACCAGGCTCAGGTTGTTGAGCATGTTGGCTTGCGCCAACTGGTCGCCGGCGTCGATGTTCGCCTGCAGCGCAGCTTTCAGGCCGCGCAGGCGCTGCGCCAGATCCGGATCGCCGCTCCTCAGTGCATTGAAGCCGGCTGCTGCTCCTGCGTGGTCACCGGTCTCTCGGGCGAGGTCGATGGCCCGCTGAGCGAGGGCACGGGATTCGTCGGTGATGGCAACCGCGATTCGCACCATCGCCACGATGCGCAGCGCCCGGCCCTGCTGAAGGCGATCGCCAAGCAATTCGAAGATCTGTGCGGCGCGGGACGCATGTTCTGCAGCCTCCGGTCGCTGCCACTGGAAGTACTCGGCATTCGCAAGGCGCAACAGGGACAAGGCGATCAGCGGCTTGCTTCGAGTGCGCCGCGCGCCCTCGAGTGCCGCCGCCGCGGCTTCGATTGCGGCCTCGCCATACTCGGCGCGGAACTTGACCAGCGACAGGCAGGCGAGGGCACGTACCCGCAATGCTGCCGAGCCATCGCGTTCGGCCAGCGCGAGCAGTTCGGCCACATCGTCGTCGGCGCGCCGGATCTCGGCCATAGCAATCAGGCTCTCGACGCGGGCCTCGAGCAATGCCGCACGCGCCGCGGCACTCAACGTCGATGCCGCGAGCGCCGCCGTTGTCAGCACGACGGCGTCGTTGTGCTTCCCCGCGCGCGCCAGGTCCCGCGCGGCCGTGAATTCGGGGGCAATGACCTCTCCGGCCCGCAATCTCGCGCGAGGCGGGCGCGGGGCCGCGGCCGGCTTCTTGCGCTTGGCCATCGTCACGGAGTTCTTTAACTTCGGTTTGGTCTTGCTCGCCATTTCAACGATCCTTGCGTGCTGTCGTGTTGCGCGCGCGGGCGCCGGAGG
>JBDSEG010000071.1:0-12648 GCA_039920165.1 Burkholderiaceae bacterium | reverse complement strand
CCGCTGGCTCGCTCCTTCTCCCGCTGGCGGGCGAGGTTTGGGGGCGTGGCGGGGCTTTCGAGTCGCATGCGCCGAGCCCGCGAAGCAGTTCCGGCTTGCAAGCCGGAACGCGCACTGCGCGTGGGGGTCTGTGCACGATGCATTCGCGTCGCTCTACTGCGCCGTCCATCCGCCGTCGACCGCCCAGGCCACGCCGCGCACGTTGTCGGCCGCGGCGCTGCACAGGAAAAGCGCCAGCTCGCCGAGCTGCTCGGGCGTCGTGAACTGCAGCGAAGGCTGCTTCTCGCCGAGCAGGCGGTGCTGTGCTTCGGCGAGGCTGATGTGCTCGCTCGCCATGCGGGCATCGATCTGCTTTTGCACCAATGGGGTGAGCACCCAGCCCGGGCAGATCGCATTGACCGTGATGCCGGTCGTCGCGGTCTCGAGCGCGACCGATTTGGTCAGGCCGACGAGGCCGTGCTTGGCCGCGACATAGGCCGACTTCTGCGCCGAGGCAACGAGGCCGTGCGCCGAAGCGATATTGACGACACGGCCCCAGTTGCGCGCGCGCATCCCGGGGATCGCCAGGCGCATGAGATGAAACGCCGAGGTGAGGTTGATCGCGATCACGGCGTCCCAGCGCTCGACCGGAAAATCCTCGACCGCCGCGACATGCTGGATGCCGGCGTTGTTGACCAGCACGTCGACCCCGCCGAATTCGCTCGTCGCATAGCGCATCAGCTCTTCGATCTCGGTCGGCCGGCTCATGTCGGCGCCGTGGTAGCCGACCCTGCCGCCGAGCGCGGCGACCTCGGCCTTGGCGAGCTGGTGGTCGCCGAAACCGTTCAGCACCACCGCCGCACCCCGCGCGGCCAGGCATTTCGCTATCCCCAGGCCGATGCCGCTGGTCGAGCCGGTGACCAGGGCGGTCCTTCCTTCGAGCGTTCGTTCCATCGTTCCTTCGGACATTGATTCCTCCGTCGCTTGTTAGGATCGATTATCCAAGACGACGGCGCTTTTCCTTGCCGAGCGAACTCCCATGACCGAACCGCGCCTGTCCTTTGTGCAATGCCTCGATAGCCGCGGCCTGCACCGCATGGCGTACTGGGAGTGGGGCGACCCTGCCAACCCGCGCGTGCTGGTGTGCCTGCACGGCCTCACGCGCCAGGGGCGAGATTTCGACACCCTCGCGCGTGCCTTGTGCGATACCTACCGCGTCGTCTGCCCCGATGTCGTCGGGCGCGGCCGCTCCGATCGGCTCGCCGATCCGGCCGGCTATCAGATCCCGTCCTATCTGGCCGATATGGTGACGCTGCTCGCCCGCCTGAATGCGAGCCGGCTCGACTGGGTCGGCACCTCGATGGGCGGCCTCGTCGGCATGCTGCTCGGCGCGCAGCCGGGCTCGCCGATCGGCCGCATGGTCCTCAACGATGTCGGACCGAAGATCGAGTTCGAAGCGCTTCAGCGCATCGGCACTTACCTCGGCGTGGCGCAGCGCTGGTCGACCGTCGACGAGGCGGCCGACTACCTGCGCAGCATCTCGACCGGTTTCGGCCCGCACACGCGAGAGCAATGGCTCGCGCTCACGCTGCCGATGCTGGTGCGCGAGGCGGATGCTTGCGGCGGTGCCACTTATCGAAGCCACTATGACCTCGATATCGCGCTGCCGTTTCGCAGCATCACGCCGCAGTCGGCTGCGGCCGGCGAGGCGGCGCTCTGGCGCGCCTACGACGCCATCGCCTGCCCGACATTGTTGTTGCGCGGCGCCGAGTCGGATCTGCTCACCACCGAGACGGCGCGTGCGATGACCGCTCGTGGCCCGAAGGCACGGCTGCGCGAATTTGCCGGTATCGGCCACGCGCCCACGCTGGTCGCGCCGGAACAGATCGACGTCGTGCGGGAGTTTCTCCTCGCCGGATGATCGCCTTGCCATGAACGGCTCGCCATGAAGACCGGCATGTCCGGCGCGGCAGCAGTCGCAACGCCCTCGTCGGCGGCGATCGTCGCGCTGGCCGGCGAGGCCGAGAGCGCGGGCGAAGCCGGCCTGCGCGAACGCGCGCGCGCCTTTGCCGCGCCGCTGCTCGCCGGCCAGCAGCTCGAAACGGGCGAGTCGAGCCTGCCGCATGCCGATGCCGTGGCGGTCATCCTGCATTCGATCGGCGCACCACCGGCCATGTGCGCCGCGGCCTACCTGGTGCAGGCGGCCGACCATCTGACGCAGCCCGAGGAGGTCGTCTGCAAAGCCTTCGGCGCATCGCAGGCCAGCCTCGTCGCGAACACCCGGCGACTGATGCAGGCGCAGCGCACCGCGCGTGCGGCGCAGCTCGGCCAGGCACAGCGCGCCCAGCAGCTCGAGCGGGTGCGCAAGATGCTGCTCGCCTTTTCGCGCGATCTGCGCGTCGTGCTGCTGCGCCTGGCCTCGCGCCTCGCGACGCTGCGCCATTACGCCGCGAGCCGGCAGCCGTGCCCGGGCGAACTCGCCGCCGAGACGCTGCAGGTGTTCGCGCCGCTCGCCAATCGCCTGGGCATCTGGCAGGTCAAGTGGGAGCTCGAGGACCTGGCCTTCCGATTTCTCGAGCCGCAGTCGTACCGCCACGTCGCGCAGTTGCTCGATGCGCGCCGGGTCGAGCGCGAGCGCCAGATCGAGGCGCTGCGCTGCGCGCTCGCCGACGACCTGGCGCGGGTGGGCGTGCGCGCGCAGGTGCAGGGCCGGCCGAAGCACCTGTACAGCATCTGGAAGAAGATGAATGGCAAGGCCATCGCCTTCGACGCCGTGCTCGACGTTCGGGCGCTGCGTGTCATCGTCGGCGACGTGGCCGACTGCTACAAGGTGCTCGGCCGCGTGCAGGAGCGCTATCGCGCGGTGGCCGGCGAATTCGACGACTACATCGCGCGGCCCAAGCCGAACGGCTACCAGTCGCTGCACACCGTGGTCCAGGCCGACGACGGGGCGGCGGTCGAGATCCAGATCCGCACCCGCGAGATGCACGAGCATGCCGAGCACGGCGTGGCCGCGCACTGGGCTTACAAGGAGGCCGGCGCGCGCGGCTATGCCGGCGTCAGCGCCGGCAGCGATGCCGATGCGCGCGTCGCCGAAGCGCGCAAGGCCGTGTTGCACCAGCTGCTTGCCTGGGAACGCGATCTCGCCGAGCAGGGCAGTGCCGAAGGCCCGGCCGACCCGCAGCGCTTCGACGACCGCATCTATGTCTTTACGCCGCAGGCAACGCTGGTCGAACTCACGGCGGGTGCGACGCCGATCGACTTCGCCTATGCGCTGCATACCGAGCTCGGCCACCGCTGCCGCGGCGCCAGGGTCGACGGCGCGATGCTGCCGCTGAATACGGTGCTGCGCAGCGGGCAGACCGTCGAGATCGTCGGCGCGAAGGAGGGCGGACCCTCGCTCGACTGGCTGAATGCCGAGCTCGGCTATCTGCGCAGCCCGCGTTCGCGCGCCAAGGTGCGCGCCTGGTTCAACCTCGCGGCGCAGCACGCCACCGTCGCACGCGGGCGCGAGGCGGTCGAGAAGCTGCTGCAGCGCAGCGGCAGGACCGCGTTGAAGCTCGACGCGCTCGCGGCGCAGCTGCAGTTTCGCGATGCCGACGCGATGTTCGAAGCGGTCGGCAAGGACGAGCTCTCGCTGCGCGCGATCGAACTCGTGCTGCGTCCTGCCGAGACGCCACCCACGCCCGACGAGCTGACCAGCGCGCGCCTGAACCGCGCCCCCACCCAGGTGCCGTCGGGGGTGCTGGTGGTCGGCGTCGAGTCGCTGCTGACCACCCTCGCGCGCTGCTGCCGCCCGGCGCCGCCTGACCCGATCGGCGGCTATATCACGCGCGGCAAGGGTGTATCTATCCACCGGCTCGTGTGCCCGCATTTCAAGGACATGGCGCAGCGCGCGCCCGAGCGCGTGAGCCCGGTGGCCTGGGGTGCATCGCGTGCCGACCGGCCGGCCGCCTACCCGGTCGACGTGATCGTCGAGGCGGCCGACCGGCAAGGCCTGCTGCGCGATATCTCCGAGATCTTCGCCAAGGAGAAGATGAACGTGATCGGTGTCCATACCCAATCGGTGCGCTCGGCGCGCGGCGAGACGGCGTGGATGACCTTCACCGTCGAAGTCGCCAATGCGCAGCGCCTGGCCCAGGTGCTCGGCCAGGTCGCGCAGGTCGATGCGGTTCGTCACGCGCGGCGCCGCTGAAGGGCGGCAAGATCGCGAATTTGCGCTGCTAGAATGCCGCCTTCCCAGGCGCGTAGCTCAGCTGGTTAGAGCACCACCTTGACATGGTGGGGGTCGATGGTTCGAGTCCATTCGCGCCTACCAGATACGGTAGGAGAACAAGCACCTGGCGCAGACGCCCGGTGCTTTTTTCTTGGGCAGAATCGAAACGAGGTCCGAGTCGAGTCACCCGCAATGGCATCGCGGCCCAAGGTCATCATCGTCGGCGGCGGCATCGGCGGCCTGTTCGCCGCCAACGCGCTCATCGCGCAGGGACTCCGCGCGTCCGTCTACGAGCAATCGGCCGCGCTCGGCGAAGTGGGCGCGGGCGTATTCGTGACGCCGAATGCGGTGCGCCATCTCGAGCGTGTGGGCCTCGGCCCCGCCGTCGAGCGATGGGGTGCGCGCGTGGGCATCGGGTCGCAGTATTTCCGCCACGACGGCAGGCCCATCGCCCCGGTCCAGGTGACGGATGCAGCGGGCTGGAACGCCGTCTTCGGCATGCACCGTGCGGACTTGATCGACTTGCTCGCTGCCGGGCTGCCGAACGGAATCGTCCACACCGGCCACCGCGCCACGGGCTTCGAGCAGGACGGCGCCGCGGCACGCGTGACGTTTGCGAACGGCGTTGTCGCCGAGGCGGACATCGTGGTGGCCGCGGACGGCATCCACTCCGTGCTGCAATCGCACGTGGTGCCGCCTTCGAAGCCGGTCTTCCACGGCACGATCTCGTACCGCGGGCTGGTGCCGCGCGAGCGTCTGCCCGACTGGCCGATGGACCGCTGGCTGATGTGGGCCGGTCCGTCGAAGCACTTCCTCGTCTTCCCTGTCCGGCACGGCACGATGGTGAACTACGTCGGGTTCGTGCCGACCGACGAGGCGATGAAGGAGTCATGGTCGGCGCCGGGCGACCCGCAACTGCTGCGCGAGGCATTCGACGGCTGGGATCCGCGTATCGGACAGGTGCTCGCGCAGGTCGACAACACCTTCCGCTGGGCCCTGTACGACCGTGAGCCGCTGGCCACGTGGAGCAAGGGGCGGCTCACGCTGCTGGGCGATGCGGCGCATCCGATGCTGCCGCATCTCGGGCAAGGCGCGAACCAGTCGATCGAGGACGGCATGGCGCTCGCCACCCTCCTGGCGCAGGCCGATGCCGCGGCCGTATCCGCGGCGCTGCAAGCCTACGAGCGGCTGCGCCGCGAGCGCGTCGCCGAGGTCCAGCGCGGTGCGCGGCGCAACGGACTGCGCGTCGATTCCGCGGTGGCCGACCTGAAGGTGCGCGACGCGGAACTCATTGCGCACGCCGAGTTCCGCAAGCAGCTCTACAGCTACGACGTGGTACCGGCGGCGCGCGCTGCGGCCGGCTTCATTTGACGAGGCCGGTCCTCTTCGCCAGGTCGCTTACGCGCTTGAGTTCCTCACGCATTTCGGTGCTCTGCTGATCGGGCGACGCGTAGCTCTGACCTATGCCGAGCGGCGCCAGCCGGGCCGCGATGGTCGGCGCCTTGACGGCCTGTTCGATCGCGCCGACGAGCGCCTTGCGCGCGTCCTCGGGAATGCCGGCCGGTGCGAGAAAGCTGAACCAGACGCCGAACAGATCCTCGGCATAGCCGAGCTCGCGCATCGTCCGCACCTCGGCAAGCTCCGGCGCGCGGCTGGAGGTGACGATGGCGCGCAACGCGCCCGCCTTGATGTGCGCGCTGAGCGCCCCCAGCGCCAGCACGACCCCTTCGATGTGCCCGCCCCGCAACGCCGTGACCGCCGGCGCAGCACCCGCATAAGGCACCGCGAGCAGCTGCGCGCCGGTGAGCGCGTTGATGAGCTGGATGCAGAAGTCGCCCACCGAGCCCGCGCCCGGGTGGCCGATACGCACGCTGCCGGGTTCCTTCTTCGCATGCTCGATCAGCTCGGCCAGCGTGCCGTAGACCGCATCGCTGCGCACGACCAACATGCTGGGTGTGCGCGACGAGATGCCGAGCGGCAAGAGATCCCGGGCCGTGTCGTACGACACCGCCTGCGGCTCAATAACGGGTCGGAAGGTGAGCGCGCTGTTGGGGGCGAAGAGGATCGTCTGGCCATCCTTCTTCGACTGGACCACGGTGTTGGTGCCGAGCGCACCCCCTGCGCCCGGGCGGTTGGTGACGACGACCGGCGTGCTCAGCGACTTCGCCATCTCCTCGCCGAGCAGGCGCACCGAGATGTCCGCCGCGTCGCCCGGCGCGAGCGGAACGACGATATTGATCGGCCCGTTCGGAAAGGCCTGCGCAGGGCCGACGGCGTACGCGCACGCCAGAACGAAGGTGATGACGATTCGCTGAGCCACTGGTTGCACAAGGTCTCCTGCCGAGCGCCGGCCACGCCCGATGGCGCGAGGGTATCAGCGGCGGCGCCGACGACGAAATTACCCCGGCGCACCGTCCGGCGGTTCGACGTGAAAGAGCAGCGACTTGACGACGACAGGCAAGACGCCCGGGGGATCGAGCCACTCGCCGATATCGACGAAATCGAGTTCGCGCACCTTGATCGAATCAATCGAGACGATCTTCGCGTCGAGCCGCAACTCGTCGTGCAGGATGCGGCCGAGCGACGCGCCGATATCGCCGTCGATCATGAGAAACAAGGTTTCGTCGCGGCGGCCGCCTGGCGCGGCGAAGCGAACGATGGCGCTGGCCATCGCCAGCAGCCGCGCGTGATCGGGCTCGCCGTCCCAGGCGAAGGCGAGTGCCAGGCGAGCGAGCGGTGCCACGCCCCGAAGGTCGGCGCGGCGGGCGAAGGCGTCGACGATGCCGTCGATGTCGATCTCGCCGGCCAGGCTCAGCCCGAGTTCGACCACCGGCACGTTGCGAACCGGCAGGACAGTCTTGTCGGGCACGTAGATGGTCTTGCCGCTGACCTGCACCGTGAACTGCGATGCGCCGATCACCGTCGCGCGGATCCGCTCCATCGGTTCGACCACGGGAATGGCGACCCGGGCGACGACCTGCCTGACGATCGCATCGGCAAGCAGCTGCGCGATATCGCCATGGTCCGCGCTTTCGTGCCGATAGATGTACTCGGCGACGCCGCCCGAAAACGTGACGAAGCTCGGCTCGATACTGCGGGCGAGCGGCTCGGTCAATTGGAGCGCCTGGCCGAGTTCGTCGAGAGTGTTGCCGATGATCTGGTCGACGACGATCGTTGCCAGCCGCTCGGCCAGCGCCGCGCGGACGGCCGCATCGGCGAAGGTGGCGGGAACCGCGGCGAGCCCGAGGTGGCGGGCCGCGACCCGCGCCGACTCGTCGATCCGGGTCCACGCGCCGCTCGCGTCGCGCGCCAGCGCGCGGCCGCCGACCGCGAAGGCGGCGACACCGACGATCCTGCCGCGGTCGATCATGGCCAGCTTGGTCGTTCCGCCGCCCACATCGACGTGCAGGCCGCAGGCGCCGCGGCGCAGCGACAGATCGGTCGCGCCCGAACCGTGCGCCGCCAGGATGCATTCGAGCTTGTGGCCGGCGGTCGCGCAGACGAACTTGCCGGATTCGGCTGCGAAGATCTCGTCGATCGCGCGCGCATTCTTCTGCTTGATCGCCTCGCCGGTCAGGATCACCGCGCCGCAGTCGATATCGCGGCGGGTGAGGCCGGCGTCGTGGTACGCGTGCGCAATGAAGTGCCCCAGCGCGTGGGCGTCGATCGTGCCGTCGGGGAGGAAGGGCGTGAGGACGATCTCGGAACGCCAGAGCACCCGGCGGTCGATCACGACGAAGCGGCTCGACAGGTCCTGCGCCAGGCGCTTGAGCGTGACGCGGGCGAACAGCAGGTGCGAAGTCGAGGTGCCGATATCGATGCCGACGGTGCGCAGCTCGATCGTCTCCTGCTCCCAGATCAGCTGCGCGATGGCCGCGTGCTCGGCCGCGTTCCCACGATCGTGTTCGTGCTCGAAGTCGATATCGTGACCCATGCTCAACCGGCGCTAGACAGCGGGACCGATCGATCGCGGTGTGTGGATCACGCCCTGCAGCGCATCGTCGGGCAGGGCGAGGATCGCGGGCTCGTCGAAGGTCTCGCCCATCTCGGACGACACACCCGAATCGCGCAGCGCGTCCAGCCACTTGCGGTGCACGCGCGGATCCTGGTCCTCGTATTCGATCTGGCGTCCGCCTTGCGAGATCGAGATCGAACCGGCGCCTTCCGAGCTCTTGCGGCGCAGCGAAATGAACGGGTAGCGCCGGCTGCCGAGGCTGCAGGCGAGGTAGCGCGCCGGCGCCGGGCCGGTATTGAAATGCTGATGGAACATCCAGAACGGCGGGGTGTACATGAAGCCGTGTTGCCACGGGAATTCCTTGAACTCCGAATCGCCGTCGTACCACAGCAGCGAATAGCCGACCCCGTCGACCGCATGTACATGGGTGCCGGCCGCGTGGCGATGCGCCTTCTTGTAGCGGCCTTTGGGAATCTGCGAGACGTGCGAATGCATGGTTCCGTCGGCGAGGATGAAGCTCACATTGGTCGAGCCCTTGCCGCGCTCTTCGAACTCGTACAGCTTGAAGCTCGACAGGTCATGGACGAAATTGGTTTCCCAGAGGTTGCGCTTGATCGTCTGGGCCGCGATCCAGGTGCTGTGGTCGCCCTCGCCATCAAAGTGCTTTGAATGCCCGGCCCGCTCGGGAAACTCGAACGGGTTTTCGAATACGAAGTCGAGGTTGTGATACAGGTTGATCGTGATCGGCGCGTTGTTCGTGCACGAGATGCGCAGCGGGCGGGCTCCGGCGGCATTGAAGATCTGGTAGCGGCAGTTCAGCGGAATCGCGAACATCGCCTTCGGCCCCCACTCGAAGGTGCGGACCTCGCCGCCCGGCAACCACACCCGGGTCGAGCCGTGGCCGGCCAGCACATAGCAGAAGATTTCGTACAGATGCCTGACCGGGCGGGTCTTGGCGCCCGGCGCGACCTCGAGCACATAGTTCGCCATGAAGTCGCCCGCGCCGTGGGTGTGCGCGAAGCAGCCGCTCGCGTCGTAGCGGTCCCACGGGCCGGTCTCGAGTTCGAGCAGGTTGTGGCCGAAGTCGAGGTGGATCGGTATCCCTTCCCCCTCGGACCAGTCGCGGTAAGGATCGACCAGGACGCTGGCATTCTTGACTGGGGCCGTTTCATCCGTCGAGGAATTGCCGCCGCCGTTGCTTGTCATTCGGATTCCTTCAATGGGTGGTTGCTCGCGCCTGCGCCCATGTTCTTACATAAGGAACGGCGGTCCGTATAGCGATACGGCGGACTTTAGAGATGCCGCCGTTCGAAGTCAACGCGGCATAGACGTTGCCGGCGCCATGCAGGGTGTCATCCGGCATCGTGCCTCGTCGTGTGTGCGGCCAGCCCCGCGAGCACGATGATGCCCAGGTGCTCGGATACGACGCGCAGCACGGCCATCCGTCCTGCCGAGAAAAACCGGTCGACGGCTGTAAGGTTTTGGGGCCTCGTCCCGTCTAAACAGCAGGAAGGCCGAGATCAGCCGATTTCTCGAATTTCTTCCGCCACCGCGGCGCATGCCGCACACGTTGTCATACCGTTCACTGATGGAGATCCAAATGAACCAAGCCTCCCACCTTCCCGCCGTTGCCCTGGCGCTCGCGCTCGGTGCTGCCTTCACCGCACTTCCCGCCGCTGCCCAGATGGCCGACAAGGACAAGTGCTTCGGCGTGGCGCTGAAGGGCAAGAACGATTGCAAGGCCGGAGCGGGCACCACCTGCGCGGGCACGTCCAAGGTCGACTATCAAGGCAACGCATGGTCGCTCGTGCCGAAGGGAACCTGCGAGAAGACCGAGTCCAAGACCTCGCCGACGGGGCATGGCCAGATGGCCGAGTTCAAGGAAAAGAAGGCTTGATCCCAAGGCGCATTCAGCGCCTCTTGATCACCAATGGCCCAACCGCACTGTGTCGACCCTGAGCACACTCTCCGGCCCGCGCGCGAATCGTGTCGGGCCTCCGGTGCCGCAGGCTCGCACGGGCTCCCGGTTGCCTGCACGTGCGGGCGTGGGCCTCAAGCCGGAGCATTTCCGGGACGTGCTGGAAACGCGCCCGGCAATCGGCTTCTTCGAAGTGCACGCCGAGAACTATATGGTCGACGGCGGGCCCTTCCACCACTTCCTGGGCCGCATCCGCGAGCACTACCCGCTGTCTCTGCACGGGGTTGGCCTGTCGATCGGCGCCGAAGGCACGCTCGACGAAGCCCACCTCGACCGGCTCGACGCGCTGATCAGGCGCTACGCGCCGGCGTCGTTTTCCGAGCACCTGGCCTGGTCCAGCCATGGCGAGATGTTCTTCAACGACCTGCTGCCGGTGCCCTATGACCGCGCCACGGTGGACCGCGTCTGCGATCACGTGGACCGGGTGCAAGAGCGCCTGCAACGGCAGATGCTGCTCGAGAACCCGTCGACCTATGTCGAATTCGAAAAGTCGACGATGGCCGAGGCGGCTTTTTTGAGCGAGGTGATCCGCCGCACCGGCTGCGGCTTGCTGCTGGACGTGAACAACGTTCATGTCTCTTGCGTGAACCACGGCCGCGATGCACTGGCCTATATCGACGGCCTGCCGCTGGACGCCGTTGGCGAGATCCACTTGGCGGGCTTTGCCATCGACCGCGACGCCGCCGGCGCGCCGCTGCTCATCGACAGCCACGGAACGCCGGTCGATGAGATCGTTTGGGGCTTGTATGCCGCCGTGCTGGCTCGCCTGGGCCCGACGCCGACCCTGCTCGAACGCGACAACGATGTGCCCAGCCTGGCGGCGCTGCTCGCCGAAGCCCGGCGCGCCGAAGACCTGATGCCTGCACCGACCGAGCCGCAGCGCTGCACCATCGACGGGGACTGCTCGTGACTCAAGCGGGATTTGCAGCGGCCCTGCTGGCGCCGGACCTGCCATGTCCTGCCGGCCTGCGGGCGTGGAATGGCTCGGACCCGAGCGCTCGTCTGGCGGTCTATCGCAACAACGTCGTCAGTTCGCTGATCGATGCCGTGGCCGACACCTTCCCGGTCGTACAGGTATTGGTGGGCGAAGCGTTCTTCCGCGCGATGGCTGGCGTGTTCGTGCGCCAGCACCCGCCGCGTTCGCGCGTGCTGGCGCACTATGGCGCCGAATTCGCGGATTTCGTCGATGGTTTCGCGCCGGCCCGCGGTGTTCCCTATCTGGCCGATGTCGCCCGGCTGGAGCGCGCCCGCGTGCTGGCCTATCACGCGGCCGACGCCGAGCCTCTGACGGCCGAGATGCTCGGCGAGGCGTTGTCCTGCGGGCAAGACCTCGGCGCGCTGCAACTGGTCTGCCATCCCTCGACGTCGGTGGTGGTGTCCGAGCACGCGATCGTCTCGTTGTGGGCCGCGCACCAGGGCGAGGGTGACCTGTCGGGCGTCGATCCCGCTCTGCCGGAATCCGCGCTGGTGGTCCGTCCCGGCCTGGACGTGCTCGTCGTTCGCCTTCCGCCGGGGGCCGCCCGTTTCGTCGTCGCCCTGAAGAGCGGTGCGGGCCTTGCGGATGCTTCGGAACGGGCCGCGGGTGAGGCCGCCGAATTCGACCTGCCCAACGTGCTGGCGCTCCTCATGCGGCATGGCGCGCTGGCCTCGGTCCAATTCCCCGGGAGTCTTCCCCGATGAACACAACGGCATCGCGCGCCGCGAGCGGCGCATCCGGCCCCACGTCCCGCACCGAGGGTCTGGCGGGAATGGTCACCGCGCTGGTTCGCTCGTTCGAACGCATCCCGAACAGCCTGATCGCGTTGCTGGCGCGCTTCTCGATCGCTGCGGTGTTCTGGAACTCCGGTCAGACCAAGGTCCAGGGGCTGGTGCTCAACTTCGTCAGCGGCGACTTCGTGCTGGGCTGGCCGCGCCTGTCGGATTCGGCGCTGAGCCTGTTCCGGGACGAATACAAGCTGCCCTTCGTGCCGCCCGAACTGGCCGCACCGATGGCGGCATTCGCTGAGCACCTGTTCCCGCTGCTGCTGCTGTTCGGCCTTGCCACACGCTTCTCGGCCTTGGCCCTGCTTGGCATGACGCTGGTGATCCAGGTCTTCGTCTATCCGGATGCCTATGCCACGCACGGCACCTGGGCGGCCCTGTTGCTGTATCTGATGGCGCGCGGACCGGGCGTGCTATCGATCGACCACGTGCTGGCGAGACGCCAGATGGATCGTTCGAACATCGACACAAGTGGCTGAAGCGCGCGTCCGGCGATGGCTGACCGACGCTCGAATTCGTCGGCGGTAAGGCCTTGCAGTTCACCGTCGAAGCCAATCCTCCGTGAATCGGGACGCCGGACACTCCGGCCTCCTGCTACCGACTCAGGACCGCGCGCGATCGGCCGTCATCGGTTCGGCGTGCTCACCTACGGATTCGAGCCGCTGCGGTGTAAGCCTCGGCCCAGCTGACTCGTCTACTGGATGTGGCCACGCGTCGACCACGACGATTATTTAACGGAGAAGTCATCATGAATCGAAT
>JBDSEG010000070.1:0-4559 GCA_039920165.1 Burkholderiaceae bacterium | reverse complement strand
AAGCTGGTGCGCGGTCTCGGCAGCGAAAACATCGACCACCGCCTGCGCCACGCCGATTTCGCATCGCCCGCGGCCGCGGGCGATGCGCGTTGGCTCGGCCGCTCGATTGCTTCGTTGTCGACGTTGCAGCGCGTCCTGGTCATCGGCTCGTTCCTGCGCAAGGACCATCCGCTGCTCGCGCAGCGGCTGCGTCAGGCGCAGCGCAAGGGCGCTCAGATCCACAGCCTGCACGCATTGCAGGACGACTGGCTGATCCCCCTCGCGGGCCATGTCGAAGCACCGCCCAGCCAGTGGCTCGCGCTCCTCACCGAAGTGGCAGCGGGCGTCGCCACGGCGCGCGGCACCGTCTCGCCATTTGGCGGCGAGGCGACCGACGCGACGCGCGCAATCGTCGATTCGCTGTTCGGCGGCGAACGCAAGGCGATCCTGCTCGGCAACGCCGCGGCCCAGCATCCGCAGGCCGGGGCGCTGCTCGCGATCGCGAACTGGATCGGCGAGAACACCGGCGCCAGCGTCGGCTACCTCGGTGAATCGGCCAACGGCATTGGCGCTCAGCTGGTCGGCGCCTTGCCCGGGCCGGGCGGGCTGAATGCGGCGCAGATGCTCGGCTCGGTGCCCGGCGCCGCACTGAAGGCCTGCGTGCTGTTGAATCTGGAGCCCGCGCTTGATGCCGCCGACCCGCAGGCCGCGAGCGCCGCGCTCGCGGGTGCCGACATGGTGGTCGCACTCACCGCGTTCCGCAGCGCGGCCGAATCGGTCGCCGACGTGATGCTGCCGATCTCTCCCTTCACCGAGACTTCGGGCACCTTCGTCAATGCGGAGGGCCGGGTCCAGGGATTTCATGGCGTCGTCAAGCCGCTCGCCGAGACGCGTCCCGCGTGGAAGGTGCTGCGCGTGCTTGGCAATCTGCTGGCACTTGAAGGCTTCGGCCACGAGAGCTCCGAGCAGGTCCGCGACGAGGCGCTCGGCGCCCTGACCGGGCTGGCCGAACGCATCGCCGCGCGCTTGTCCAACCGCAGCGATACGAGCCTCGCTACCCCTGCTCCTGCGCAATCGCCCGCGGACCTGGAGCGCATCGCCGACGTGCCGATCTATGCGACCGACGCGCTGGTGCGTCGCTCGGCGCCGCTGCAGGCGACGGCCGATGCGCAGGCGCCTGCGGTCGGGCTCGGCACGCAGCTCTGGAGCGAGCTCGGCCTCGCGGCCGGCGCGATGGTTCGGGTGCGCCAGGGCGCTGCGACGGCGGTCCTGCCAGCGCGGCTCGACCCGACACTGGCGCGCAAGGTCGTGCGCCTGGCGGCCGGTCACCCGCACACCGCCATGCTCGGCGCGATGTTCGGCGCGGTCAGCGTCGAGAAGGCCTGATATGAAACAACCCCCACGTCGCTTCGCTCCTGCCCCCCGAGGGGGCGCTCTGTGGCTTCGGGCGGCCGGGCACCACTGAGATGGTGGATTCGATCACCACCTTCGGCGGCGCCACGTTCGGCGGCGCGTGGCCGGTGCTGTGGACGCTCGTCAAGATCGTGGCGCTGGTGCTGCCGCTGCTCGGCTGCGTCGCCTACCTGACCTTGTGGGAGCGCAAGGCCATCGGCTGGAGCCAGATTCGCCCGGGACCGAACCGGGTCGGGCCGCTCGGCCTGCTGCAGCCGATCGCCGATGCGGTGAAGCTGATCTTCAAGGAGATCATCGTCCCGACGGCGGCCAACAAGAGCCTGTTCTTCCTCGCCCCGGTGATGACGATCATGCCGGCGCTCGCGGCCTGGGCGGTGGTGCCGTTCGGCCCGGAGGTGGCTCTGTCCAATATCAACGCCGGGCTGCTTTTCATCATGGCGATCACCTCGATGGAGGTGTACGGCGTCATCATCGCCGGCTGGGCGTCGAACTCCAAATATGCCTTCCTCGGCGCGCTGCGCGCCTCGGCGCAGATGATCAGCTACGAGATCGCGATGGGCTTCGCGCTCGTCGTGGTGCTGATGGTGACGGGCAGCCTGAACATGACCGATATCGTGCTCGGCCAGGGCAAGGGGATCTTCGCCGAGCGCGGCCTGTCGTTCCTGTCGTGGAACTGGCTGCCGCTGCTGCCGATCTTCGTCGTGTATTTCATCTCGGGGCTGGCCGAGACCAACCGGCATCCGTTCGACGTTGTCGAGGGCGAGTCGGAAATCGTCGCCGGCCACATGGTCGAGTACTCGGGCATGGCCTTCGCCATGTTCTTCCTGGCCGAGTACGCCAACATGATTCTGATATCGGCGCTGGCGGTCGTGATGTTCCTCGGCGGCTGGCTGAGCCCGATCGACTACCCGCCGTTCAACTGGCTGCCGGGCTGGATCTGGATGGGTCTGAAGACCTTCTGCGTCG
Source organism: Burkholderiaceae bacterium (assembly GCA_039920165.1). Lineage (GTDB taxonomy): Bacteria > Pseudomonadota > Gammaproteobacteria > Burkholderiales > Burkholderiaceae_C > JBDSEG01. The sequence goes on along the minus strand of JBDSEG010000070.1, from coordinate 2,201 downwards.
TCACGATCTTCCTCTGGGTGCGGGCCAGTTTTCCGCGCTTTCGCTACGACCAGATCATGCGTCTGGGCTGGAAGATTTTCATCCCCGTCACGCTCGTATGGCTGGTGGTCGTGGGCCTGTGGATGCAGACCTCATGGTCGATCTGGAAATAAGGCAAGGAGGCAGCAGCATGGCCGCAGCAACCGCAATCAAGGATTTGTTCTCCAGCTTCATGCTAACCGAGCTGTTCAAGGGCATGGCCTTGACCGGCCGGCACTTTCTGGCGCGCAAGATCACGATCCAGTTCCCGGAAGAGAAGACGCCGCTCAGCCCGCGCTTTCGCGGCCTGCACGCACTGCGCCGCTACGAGAACGGCGAAGAGCGCTGCATCGCCTGTAAGCTGTGCGAGGCGGTGTGCCCGGCGCTCGCCATCACGATCGAGTCCGACGTGCGCGACGACGGTTCGCGCCGCACCACCCGCTACGACATCGACCTGACCAAGTGCATCTTCTGCGGCTTCTGCGAAGAGAGCTGCCCGGTCGACTCGATCGTCGAGACCCACATCCTCGAGTACCACGGCGAAAAGCGCGGCGACCTTTATTTCACCAAGGACATGCTGCTCGCCGTTGGCGACCGCTACGAAACCGAGATCGCCGCGGCCAAGGAGGCGGACGCCAGATATCGCTGAGTCCGCCGACTCCTGCATGCCGGCCCCGTGCCCGCGCGTTCATAGCAACATGACCACCCATACCGCGCTCTTCTATATCTTCTCCGGCGTGCTGCTGTTCGCCTCGTTTCGCGTCATCACGGCGCGCAGCGCGGTGAAGGCGGCGCTCTACCTCGTGCTCGCCTTCTTCAATGCGGCCTGCGTCTGGATGCTGCTGCGCGCCGAGTTTCTGGCGATCGCGCTGGTGCTGGTGTACGTGGGTGCGGTGATGGTTCTCTTCCTGTTCGTCGTGATGATGCTCGACGTCCATATCGATGCCTTGCGCGAAGGCTTCTGGAAGCACTTTCCGCTCGCTGCCCTGGTGGGCGTGGTGATCGCCCTCGAGATGGCGCTGGTGCTGATCCCGGGCTTTGACGTGCGCATCGCACCTGTCGGCGACGCTGCTTCGCTCAAGCTCGGCAATACGCGGGTGCTCGGCATCGAGATGTATACGCGCTACCTCTATCCGCTGCAGATCGCCGCCGTGCTGCTGCTGGTGGCGATCATCGCGGCGATCACGCTCACGCTGCGCCGTCGCAAGGATTCCAAATACCAGAATCCGTCCGAGCAGGTCAGGGTACGCAGCAAGGACCGTGTTCGCATCGTCCAGATGCAACCGGTCGTCGAGGCGCCACCCGCCGCGCCGAGCACGCCGGTCGCCGGCGCAGGAACCGCCCCATGACGCTCGGCCCCATCACCCTCGGTCACTTCCTGACGGTCGGCGCGATCCTGTTCGCGCTGTCGGTCATCGGCATCTTCTTGAACCGCAAGAACCTGATCGTGCTGCTGATGGCGATCGAGCTGATGCTGCTGGCGGTGAACCTGAACTTCATCGCCTTCTCTCACTATCTCGGCGACATGGCGGGGCAGGTATTCGTCTTCTTCATCCTCACCGTCGCCGCGGCCGAATCGGCCATCGGCCTGGCAATCCTGGTGGTTCTGTTTCGCAACCGCGAGTCGATCAACGTCGACGAGCTCGATACGCTCAAGGGCTGACCCTGCATGGCCGCGACCCTTTCCCAGAACCTGCTGCTGGCAGTGCCGCTGGCGCCGCTGGTCGGCGCTGTCGCGGCCGGCTTCTTCGGCAAGGCGATCGGCCGTGCCGGCGCGCACACAGTCACCATCCTCGGGGTGCTGATCTCGTTTGCCATCTCGGCGATGACGCTGTATTCGGTCGTCGTCGACGGGGCGCGCTTCAACGCGACGGTCTACGAGTGGATGCTGCTCGGCGACCTGAAGATGGAGATCGGCTTCCTGGTCGACGGCCTCACCGCCATGATGATGGCGGTCGTCACTTTCGTCTCGCTGATGGTGCACGTCTACACCATCGGCTATATGGCCGAGGATCCCGGCTACCAGCGCTTCTTCTCGTATATCTCGCTTTTCACGTTCTCGATGCTCATGCTGGTCATGAGCAACAACTTCCTGCAGCTCTTCTTCGGCTGGGAAGCAGTGGGGCTGGTGTCGTATCTGCTGATCGGTTTCTGGTTCACGCGGCCGACGGCGGTCTTCGCCA
>JBDSEG010000069.1:0-10909 GCA_039920165.1 Burkholderiaceae bacterium | reverse complement strand
CACCGCTGGATGCACGCTCGACTCCGACACCGACCGATTCGAGCATCCCCGCGAGCACGTCGATCGCGCTCGGGTTGTCGTCGACGAGCAGCGCGCGCCGCCCCACGAGCTCGGCGGCCAGCCAGGTGCGCGACAGCGTGCGCGCCGGACTGCGTCCGAAGCGCGCCGTGAAGTGGAAGGTCGATCCCGAGCCAGGGGTGCTGTCAACCCACAGGCGCCCGCCCATGTGCTCGACCAGCTGGCGACTGATCGCCAGGCCGAGTCCGGTGCCGCCGAAGCGTCGCGTGGTCGAGCTGTCGGCCTGCGTGAAGGGCTGGAACAGCCGCGCCAGCGCTTCTGCGTCGATGCCGATGCCGGTATCGCGCACCCAGATGTGCAGGTCGATGTTGTCGCCTTGCTCGGCCGAGAGCTCCATGCCGAGCGTGACCTCGCCGTGGTCGGTGAACTTGATCGCATTGCCGACGAGGTTGACGAGGATCTGGCGCAGCCGCGTCGGGTCGCCCACCAGCCGGCGCGGCAGGTCGTGCTTGGCGCTGAAAAGCAGCTCCAGGCCTTTTTCCTCGGCCCGCTGGGCGAGCACGTCCGCCATCGCATCGATCACCGAGTCGAGCTCGAAGTCGATGCGTTCGAGCTCGAGCTGGCCGGCCTCGATCTTGGACACGTCGAGGATGTCGTTGACGATCTGCAGCAGGTCACGAGCTGACTGGTGCGCCTTCTGCACTTGGTCGCGCTGGCGCGGCGCCAAGCCATCGTCGAGTGCGAGATGGGTCATGCCGATGATCGCGTTCATCGGCGTGCGCAGCTCGTGCGACATGTTGGCGAGAAAGCTCGTTTTGGTGCGGCTTGCAGACTCGGCGACGTCGCGCGCGCGCAGCAAGGCGGCCTGCGCCTGCTTGCGCAGCGTCACGTCCTCGATCACCGCGCAGTATTCAGGGTGTCCCATCCAGACGAGCGCGATCACGCTCACCTCGGCGTCGAAGTGAGTGCCGTCGGCGCGGCAAAAGCGCCAGTCGTTGGTCTGTACGCGGGCGTGCGATCGTTCGTGCGAGCGCATCCGTTCGAGTGCGACGTCGCGGCTCGGCCGGCCATCGGCCTGGGTCGGCGCAGACAGGCCAGGAAACCACAGCACGCGACCGAGCAATGCCGCCTTGTCGGCCACGCCGAAGAGGGTCAGCGCGGCAGGGTTGCAATGCGTGATGCCGTGCTGCGGGTCGAAATAGACATAGCCGTTGGGCGCATATTCGAACAGCGCCTCCAGCCTCGACTCGGTCTCGCGACGCGCCGTCACGTCGAGCCAGTAGCCGTTGTAGACGGTCGTGCCCGCCGCGTCGGTCTGCGGCGTGCAGTGGGCCAGCAGCCAGGTCGTTCGCGTGTCGTCGTGCAGCGCGAATTCGAGCGGTTCGACTGGCGGACGCTCGCCCGGCGCACCCGCGACACGCCACGCGAATCGCGGGTCGGTCTTGAAGCGTTCGCGTTCGACCCCGAAACGATCCTGCGCATCGTGCCCGAGGTGGGTGAAGCGGCCGGGATCGGCGTCGTCGCGGGTCTCGAAGCGAAAGACCGTCAGCGGCAGGGCCTGCGTCATGGCGAGCAGTTCGCGTCGCGCGGCGAGCGACTCGTCGAGCGAGCGCATGCGCCGCCAGCCGGTCCACAACAGGAGGCTGCCGGCCAGCCACAACGCGGCCGAACCGGCCAGCGTGCCGGTGAAGAAGGCCGAATCGATGCCGATCGGCGTCAGCAGCCAGACCTTGAGCGGTTGATCGGCGAGCCGCGCCGAATGCAGGGCATGCAGGACGCCTTCGATACGCACGCGGGGTGCGTTGTAGTTCGGCGCCGGGCCGGGGGTTTCGGCAGTCCAGGCGAGCAGCGGCGGCACTTCGTTGTAGATCTCGATCCAGCTCGCGTCCGACAGGCCAGGCCCTCCGGGCAGGCGCATGAGCCGGCCATCCTTGCGGTTGGAGAGGATCGCCACCCCGTTGTCGTCGGTGACGAAGATCGCGCGACCGTCGGGGTCGTTGAGCAACTGGTTCAGCACCTCGGGCGACTGGCGCACCGCGGCGACGCCGATCGGAACGCCGTCACGCAGGACGCGGCTGCCGAAGAAGATCCCGGGCACACCGCTCGCGCGGCCGTACGCGAACTGCATGGCCGAGCCTTCGATCATGGCGCCGCGGAAATAGGTCCGGTCGGCGACATTGCGGCCGAGTTCCCTCGGCGTCACCGACGCCCGCCCACGGCCGAGCGACACCACGTTCCCGCGCGCATCGAGCAAAGTCGCCGACGGCAGGTCGAAGTCGAGCACCATGCGGTCGAGCATGCGGCCCATGGCATGCACCTGCGGCAGCCGCAGCAAGGATTTCTCGGCCTGTTCCCGCCGCGCCGCGGGTGCGCCCGCGAGGTCCGGCAGCTCGAGCGGGGCGAGCGTTGCCAGCAGTTGAGATACCTCGGGCAGGCGCGCCAGGTGGGTCGGCAGGGCCGAGAGCTGGCGCAAGGTGACGGCGAGCGCATCGCGCACCGAGGCGGCCCGCAAGGTGGCGCTGCTCTCGACATGCCGGCGCAGATCGTCGCGGTGCGAGCGAATCAGCCAGGTGGCCAAACCGGCAACGATCAGGCTCCACACCGCGACGGAAAGAACCAGCACGCGCCGACGCAGACGCATCGAAGGCAATGCGGACGTCTGCTTCATCCCGGATTCGAACAGGTCAGGTCAGGGCGTGAGCGGCAGGTAGCGCACCGACAGAACGCCCTCGATCCCGCGCAGGGTCGCGAGCACGGACTCGTCGACGGCGCTGTCCACGTCGACGAGGGTGTAGGCCATGTCGCCGCGGGACTTGTTGACCATGGTGTGGATATTCAGGCCGGCATGCGCCATGGCGGTGGAGATCTGGCCCAGCATGTTGGGCACGTTCGCGTTGGCGATTGCGACCCGGTAGGCCGATTCGCGCGCCAGCGAGACGGCAGGAAAGTTGACCGCATTGGCGATGTTGCCGTGCTCGAGAAAATCGCGCAGCTGGTCCGCCACCATCACCGCACAGTTGACCTCGGCCTCGCGGGTCGACGCTCCCAGGTGGGGCAGGGCGACGACGCCCGCATGGCGGATCAGCGCAGGACTCGGAAAGTCGCACACATACCAGGCCAGGCGCCGCACCTCGAGCGCCGCCACGACGGCGGCCTCGTCGACCACACCTTCGCGCGAGAAATTGAGCAGAACCGCTGCGTCGCGCAGCAAGCGAAGGTTGTCGGCATTGACGAGATGCCGCGTCGCGCCGACCAGCGGCACGTGCAGGGTTACGAAATCGGCGCCGCGCAGCACCTCGGCCACGCTCGCGGCGCGGCGCACCTGCGAAGGCAGGCTCCACGCGGCGTCGACGGTGATCTCGGGGTCGTGCCCGAGCACCTGCATGCCGAGCTTGATCGCCGCATCGGCAACCAGGCAGCCGACCTTGCCGAGACCGACGATGCCGAGCGTCTGGCCGGCGAGTTCGCGGCCGGCGAAGTGCTTCTTGCCGGCTTCGACCGCTTGTACCATCGCGCTGTCCGCGGGATCGAGCGCAGCGACGAAACGCAGCGCCGGCGCGAGGTTGCGCGCGGCCATGAGCATGCCGGCGAGCACGAGCTCCTTCACGGCATTCGCATTCGCACCCGGCGCGTTGAACACCGGCACGCCGCGCGCGCTGAGTGCGTCAACCGGGATATTGTTGGTGCCAGCGCCGCAGCGGCCCACCGCCTGCACGCTGGCCGGAAGTTCACGCTGGTGCAGATCGGCCGATCGCAGCAGCACCGCGTGCGGCTGCGCGATCGCGGTGTCGCTGCGGTAGCGTTCGGCAGGCAGTCGCTTCAGGCCTTCGGGCGAGATATCGTTCAGCAGCAGGATATCGAAGCGCCGCCCCGCTGCGCTGCCCGCGACCGCCTCAGCCATGACGCGCCTCGAATTCGCGCAGATACGCCACCAATGCTTGCACGCCTTCGAGCGGCATCGCGTTGTAGATCGATGCGCGCATGCCGCCGACCGAGCGGTGGCCCTTCAGCTGCAGCATGTCGCGCTCCTGCGCGCCGGCCAGGAAGGCGGCGTCGAGCGCTTCGTCGGCGAGCTTGAATGGCACATTCATGAGCGAGCGGTCGGCGCGTGCGACCGGGTTCGAGAAGAAGCGGCTTGCATCGAGAAAGTCGTACAGCACGGCCGCCTTGGCGCGGTTGCGCGCTTCCATCGCGACCAGCCCGCCCTGCGCCTTCAGCCACTTGAAGACCAGGCCGGCCACATAGATCGCGTAGGTCGGCGGCGTGTTGATCATCGAATCGTTGTCGGCCTGCTGGCGGTAGTCGAACGCGCTCGGCGTGATCGGCAGCGCCTGGCCGATCAGGTCGTCGCGAACGACGACGATGGTGAGTCCGGCCGGTCCGATATTTTTCTGCGCACCGCCGTAGATGAGGCCGTAGTGCGCCACGTCGACCGGCCTCGAGAGCAGGTTCGACGACATGTCAGCGACCAGTGGCACCGCACCGGTATCGGGCGTCCCGTGGTATTCGACTCCGCCGATGGTTTCGTTGGCGCAGATGTGCACGTAGGCGGCCTCGGGGTCGAGCTTCCACGTGCTGCGTTCCGGGATGCGCGAGTAGGCGTCGGCCTTCGACGACGCGACCACATTCACCGCCGCGTATTTCTGCGTCTCCTTCAAGGTCTTCTTCGACCATTCGCCGGTATCGACAAGATCGACGCTGCGATGCCCGCGTAGCAGGTTCATCGGCACGATCGCGTTCTGTCCAATCGCGCCGCCCTGCAGAAAAAGCACCTTGTAGTCCGCGGGAACGGCCAGCAACTCGCGCAGATCGGCTTCGGCCTCGGCCTGGATCGAGATGTATTCCTTGCCCCGGTGGCTCATCTCCATCACCGACATGCCGCTGCCGTGCCAGTCGAGCATCTCTTCGGCGGCCCGGCGGAGCACCGGCTCGGGCAGCGCCGCGGGCCCGGCGCTGAAATTGAAAACGCGTGTCATGCAAAAGTCTCCGGGTACAGGTCGAGCATCAACGCCAGCCAACCTTCGCCATCGCGTCGAGAGCGATCACGGCTTCCTTCTGATGTGCAAACGGCGTCGGGTGTGAGTCGTCGGCAAAGGCGTAGGCACTCGTATTGCCGGCGATCAGGTTGGTCGTGTTGCAGACGATCGACGAGCCGCCGAAGGCGTTGTTGCCGCACGCAACTCCGATGGCGTTGCTGTAGCCGAAGCTCGTCGGGTTGGCTGCCACCGCGGCCGCCTGGGCATAGTCGTCGAGCAAAACGACCCCGGCCGTACCGTTCAGCCCGCTCGCGAGCTGGCCGTTGAAGGCCTGCGTCATGTTGGTGATAAGACCTTGCGTGCCGGCATCCAGGGTGCGGCCGCCAGGCGTCAGGTTTACATCGGACAGGTTCCGCACCACGAGGTATTGCGCGCCCTTGGCAACGACGAGGGTCTTGAGGTAGCCCGCGAGTTCGGCCCCGGCCTGGCCCATCGCCGTGACCGCCGCCGTCGCCGCGGCGTTGACTGCATTCGCACCACCGGCCGTCACCGCGGTGACGGTCGCCGGCGACCACCCCGCAATCGTCGCGCCGACCGCCGCGGCCTGTCCGCCGCCGGCTGCGCTGCTTACTGCATAGAGCTGCATGAAGAGATCGTTGCCGCCGGCATTGACGGTGATGAATTCGCTGCCCTTGTACGCACCGCCGATCTTGGCGAGATGGCGGGTCATCTGGTCCTTCAGCGAATCGGCCATGAAGCCGAGGTTCTGCTGTCCGTAGACCTGCAGTCCAACGCCGTTCGGCCCGGTGCCGCTCGACGTGACCCGGCTGCTGCCCTGCGCATAGTTCGTGCACGCGGCGATATCGGCGACCGGCGCGCCAGTGATGCCGGGGCGGTTAGGCAGCATGCCGGTGCGCGCGGCGCAGGGCGCGGCTTGGCCGACCGCTTCGGCCAGGTAGTCGGTCCAGACCTTGCCCTCGGGTCCGTTGATGGTGAATTTGCCGCCGCCGAGCTGGGCGACCGTGCCGACCTTGTAGGTGCCGGCGTCGCTCAGGCTGTCGCCGAACGAGACCATCGAACTGAAGCTGACCGAATCGTCACCGCCACCGCAGGCGACGAGCGCGGCGGCCGAGACAAGGCAAGCGAGCAGGGGTTTCATGCTTTTCATGGGAGGTCCTGAAAAAGGGGTGCCGGATCGGCGAGGCACGGCGCCGTGGCGGCGCGAGATGGGCGGCCCATTCTGCAACAGCGCGCGGCTCGCAGCCGAAGCCCCGCAGGCTTCCAGGCACGCCCTGTTAGATTGCCCGCGATGGGCGCACCGACATTTTTCTGGCACGACTACGAAACTTTCGGCGTCGACCCGCGACGTGACCGCCCGTCGCAGTTCGCCGGCGTTCGTACCGATATGCAGCTGAACGAGATCGATGCGCCGGTGATGCACTACTGTCGGCCGGCACCTGATTTTCTGCCCGACCCCGAAGCCTGCCTGCTGACCGGCATCCTGCCGCAGACCTGCCTCGCGCAAGGCCTGGCCGAGCACGCCTTCGCCGCGGCGATCGAGTCTGAGCTGGCGCGGCCCGACACGATCGGCGTGGGCTACAACTCGATCCGCTTCGACGACGAGGTGACGCGCCATCTGTTCTGGCGCAGCCTGATGGACCCGTATGCGCGCGAGTGGCAGAACGGGTGCGGCCGATGGGATCTGCTCGACGTGGTTCGCGTCGCCTGGGCCTTGCGCCCGCAGGGCATCGAATGGCCGAGCCATCCCGACGGCCGCGTCTCGTTCAAGCTGGAAGACCTGGCGCGTGCGAACGACCTTTTGCACGAGGCGGCGCACGAGGCCTTGTCCGATGTGCGCGCGACCATCGCCCTCGCGCGCCTCGTCCGCGATCGACAGCCGCGCTTGTGGAATTTCTGCCTCACATTGCGCCGCAAGGACGCGGTCGTCGCACAGATGGAGCTGGCGCAGCGCCAGGGCGAGCCCTTTCTGCATGTCTCGGGGATGTACGGGGTGCAGTCGGGCTGTGTCGCGGTCGTCTGGCCACTCGCGCCGCACCCGACGAATCGCAACGAGGTCATCGTCTGGGACCTGGCGAACGACCCCGGCGAACTTGCGACGCTCGATGTCGAGGCGATCAGGCTGCGCATGTTCACCCGCAGCGATGCCCTGCCCGAAGGCATGCAGCGGCTGCCGATCAAGACGATCCACCTGAACCGGTCGCCGATCGTGATCGGCGATCTGCGCACGCTGGACCCTGCTGCGGCCGCGCGCTGGAATATCGACCTGGCGCTCTCACGCCGCCACGCACAGACCCTCGCATCCAGCGCGCACCTGCTGGCCGGCCTGTGGGCTGGGGTGTTCGAACGGCCGACCGATACGACGGCGCGCGATGTCGACGAAGATCTCTACGGCGGAATGATCGGCAACGAAGACCGGCGCAGCCTTCAGTCGATGCGTGGGCTGGATTCCCATGCGATTGCCGCGCGCCGCCCCGCGTTCAAGGATCCGCGCCTGGACGAACTCGTCTTTCGCTACCTCGCGCGAAATTTTCCCGAAGCGCTGTCTGTGCCAGAGCGCGAACGATGGCTGGCCCATTGCGCGCACCGCCTGCACGATGGCGCGGGCGGTGCGACGACGCTCGCAGCGTTCTTCGACCGGATCGATGCGCTCGGAGAACAGGCCGACGAGCCGACGCAGACCATCCTCGGGGCGCTGGTCGACTATGCGACCGAGATCGCGCCGGAACGCGAATGAGCTGAGCCACACCGCAGCGGATCGCGAAGCCCCATCGCGATGCGTACAGCACCAAAAGAGGCATGTGTCTTGCTTCGCTGCCAAGCATAGGTCGGCAATGCACCGTCCCGTCATCTAAGGGCACCATCGTGGAACAAATCAAGCAAGGCGCCGACGCGCTCTTTATTCTGCTGGGCGCCATCATGGTGCTCGCGATGCATGCGGGCTTTGCCTTTCTCGAACTCGGCACGGTGCGCAAGAAGAACCAGGTCAACGCGCTGGTCAAGATCCTGGTCGATTTCGCGGTTTCGACCATCGCCTACTTCTTCATTGGCTATGCGGTCGCCTACGGCATCAGCTTCTTCGGGGGCGCCGAGACACTGGCGCTGAAAAGCGGCTTCGAACTCGTCCGAGTCTTCGTCCTACTGACCGTCGCGGCGGCGATCCCGGCCATCGTCTCGGGCGGCATCGCCGAGCGCGCGCGTTTCGGCCCTCAGCTGGTTGCCACGGCGCTCATCGTGGCATTTGTCTACCCGCTGTTCGAGGGCGCGGTCTGGGGTCAGAGATTCGGCTTGCAGGCCTGGATTCAAAAGGTGGCCGGCGCCGAATTCCACGACTTTGCCGGCAGCGTGGTGGTGCATGCGGTCGGCGGCTGGATCGGCCTCGTCGCCGTGGTGCTGCTCGGCGCGCGCGCCAATCGCTACCGCAAGGACGGCGGCATCAGCGCGCATCCGCCGTCCAGCATTCCGTTTCTCGCGCTCGGCGCCTGGGTCCTCGCGGTCGGCTGGTTCGGCTTCAACGTGATGAGCGCACAAACCATCGACAAGATCTCCGGGCTGGTGGCGGTCAATTCATTGATGGCGATGGCCGGCGGGACGCTGGTCGCGGTGCTGCTCGGCAAAAACGACCCGGGCTTTGCCTACAACGGTCCGCTCGCGGGGCTGGTCGCGGTCTGCGCGGGGTCGGACGTGATGCACCCGGCCGGCGCACTCGTGGTCGGCGGCGTCGCGGGGGCCATTTTCGTCCTGATGTTCACCGCGACGCAAAACCGCTGGAAGATCGACGACGTGCTCGGCGTGTGGCCGCTGCACGGTCTGTGCGGCGCCTGGGGCGGCATCGCCTGCGGAATCTTCGGCGCGAAGGCGCTGGGTGGCCTCGGCGGCGTCAGCCTGGCCGCGCAACTGATGGGCACGGGGATGGGCATCGGCTGGGCGCTGCTTGGCGGCGTGGCGGTCTACGGCGCGATCAAGCTCGTCACGCCGCTGCGGCTGACACAGGAAGAGGAATACGACGGCGCCGATATCTCGATCCACCGCATCGGCGCGACCCCGGAGCGCGAGGCGAGCTGGTGAGAGCTACACCGTCGCGCCGGCTGTCGTCCTGGATTGCGCTGGCGCTGCGTACTCGCCGATGCGGTCGAAATTGAGGTACTGGTAGACGGTGTCGCTGGCCGCCGTGAGAACGCCCATGTCCATCAGATATTCGGCCCGCGTCGGGATGCGGCCGAGCTTGGAGCAGATGGCGGCGAGCTCGGCCGAACCGAGATAGACGTTCGCGTTCTTGCCCAGGCGGTTCGGGAAGTTGCGCGTGCTGGTCGAGAACACCGTGGCACCTTCCTTGACCTGCGCCTGGTTGCCCATGCACAGGCTGCAGCCGGGCATCTCCATGCGTGCGCCGGCGCCGCCGAGCACGCCGTAGTGGCCTTCCTCGGTGAGCTGGTGGGCGTCCATCTTGGTGGGAGGCGCGACCCACAGCTTGACCGGGATATCGCGCTTGCCTTCGAGCAGTTTCGAGGCCGCGCGGAAGTGGCCGATATTGGTCATGCACGAGCCGATGAAGACCTCGTCGATCTTGGCGCCGGACACATCCGACAGCGTCTTCACGTCGTCCGGGTCGTTTGGGCAGGCGACGATCGGTTCCATGATCTCGGCCAGGTCGATCTCGATCACCGCGGCGTACTGCGCATCGGCATCGGCCTTGAGTAGCTGCGGATCCTTCAACCACGCTTCCTGCGCCGAGATGCGCCGCTGCAAGGTGCGCGCATCGGCATAGTCCTGCTCGACCATCCACTTCATCAGCGCGACATTGCTGTTAATGTATTCGACGATCGGCTCGGGGTTCAGGTGCACGGTGCAGCCGGCGGCGCTGCGTTCGGCCGAGGCGTCGCTCAGCTCGAAGGCCTGCTCCACCTTCAGGTCGGGCAGGCCCTCGATCTCAAGGATGCGGCCGGAGAAGATGTTCTTCTTGCCCTTCTTCTCGACCGTCAGCAGGCCCTTCTTCAGCGCGTACAGCGGGATCGCGTTGACCAGGTCGCGCAGCGTGATGCCGGGCTGCAGCTCGCCTTTGAAACGAACCAGCACACTTTCGGGCATGTCCAAGGGCATCACGCCAGTGGCCGCGCCAAAGGCGACCAGGCCGGAGCCGGCCGGAAAACTGATGCCGATGGGGAAACGGGTGTGGCTGTCGCCGCCGGTGCCGACGGTGTCAGGCAGCAGCATGCGGTTGAGCCAGCTGTGGATGATGCCGTCGCCCGGACGCAGCGGGATGCCGCCCCGGTCGCTCATGAAATCGGGCAGTTCGTGGTGCATCTTCACATCGACCGGCTTGGGGTAAGCGGCGGTGTGGCAGAAGGACTGCATGACCAGGTCGGCGGAAAAGCCCAGGCAGGCCAGGTCTTTGAGCTCGTCGCGGGTCATCGGGCCGGTGGTGTCTTGCGAGCCGACCGAGGTCATCTTGGGTTCGCAGTAGGTGCCGGGACGAACGCCCTGGCCTTCTGGCAGACCGACCGCGCGGCCGACCATTTTTTGCGCCAGCGTGAAGCCACGCTCGGTGGCTTCAGGGTTTTGCGGCAAGCGGAACAGCGTGGACACCGGCAGGCCCAGCGCAAAGCGCGCCTTGGCGGTCAGGCCACGGCCGACGATCAGAGGAATGCGGCCGCCGGCGCGCACTTCGTCGAACAGCACCTCGCTTTTCAGCTTGAATTCGGCAATCACTTCACCGTTTTTCAGCGCCTTGCCGTCATAAGGGCGCAGTTCGACCACATCGCCCATGTTCATTTGCGACACGTCGAGCTCGATCGGCAGCGCGCCGGAGTCTTCCATGGTGTTGTAGAAAATCGGGGCAATTTTTGAGCCCAGACAGACGCCGCCAAAGCGCTTGTTCGGCACGAAAGGAATGTCTT
>JBDSEG010000068.1:0-12584 GCA_039920165.1 Burkholderiaceae bacterium | reverse complement strand
TACAACGAGCACGGCAACATGACCGGCTATACCGGCATCGTGCAGGACGTGACCGACCGGCGCATGGCCGAGGACAAGATCCGCCACCTCGCCAACTTCGACACCCTGACCGGGCTGCCGAACCGGCGCCAGCTGATCTGGCGTTCGGAACGCGCGCTGGAACATGCGCGCCGGCTGGGCCACCAGGTCGCGATGCTGCTGATCGACCTCGACCGCTTCAAGGTCATCAACGACACCCTCGGCCACGGCGCTGGCGACGAGTTGCTGATGGAGGTCGCGCGCCGCCTGCGTTCGTGCGTGCGCCACTCCGACCAGGTGATGGAGTCGGCGCTCGAATCGATGAGCTCGCGCTCGCACCGCACCCTCGAGGCGGTTGGCCGCTACGGCGGCGACGAATTTATCGCCCTGCTGCCCGAGGTGGTCGACGAGCGCGATGCGCAGCGAGTGGCCTCGCGCATCCTCGACCTGATGCGCGAGCCGATCTTCGTGCTTGGCCAGGAATGCTTCGTGACGGCGAGCGTTGGTATCGCCCTCTTCCCGCGCGACGGCAATACGGTGGCCGACCTGCTGCGCAATTCCGACGTGGCGATGTATTCGGCCAAGGGCGCCGGGCGCGACGCCGCCTCGACCTACCGGCCGGCGTTGGCCGGCAAGGGCCGCGAGAAGCTCGAACTCGAAAGCGCGCTGCACAAGGCGATCGAGCGCAACGAGCTGGTGCTCTACTACCAGCCCAAGATCGACGTGCGCGGCGCGCGCATGGTCGGCGCCGAGGCGCTGATGCGCTGGCGCCGCAACGGCGTGCTGGTGCCGCCGGGCGACTTCATTCCGCTGGCCGAGGAAAGCGGGCTCATCGTTCCGCTGAGCGAATGGGCGATCCGTGAGGCGGCGCGCCAGGTGCGCGTGTGGAAGGACAGCTTTGGCTTCTCGGACTCGATTGCGGTCAACCTGCCGAACCGACTGTTCGAGCGCACCGATCTGGTCGAGTACATCCACCACGCCGTCTCGACCTACGGTGTGCCGCACCACGCGATCGCACTCGAGATCACCGAGACGGGCCTGATGAAGGATCTGCAAAGCGTGATCCCGGTGCTGCACCGCCTGAACGAGATTGGCGTGGAGATCGCGATCGACGACTTCGGCACCGGCTATTCGTCGCTCGCCTACCTGACGACGCTGCCGATCAGCGAACTCAAGATCGACCAGCGCTTCGTTCGCGACCTCGGCATGACGCCGCAAAGTTCGGCCGTCATCACGGCCATCATCGCGCTTGGCCGCTCGCTCGGCCTGCGCGTGATCGCCGAAGGCGTCGAGACGCTGCGCCAGATGGAAGTGCTGCACCGCCTGGGCTGCGGAATCATGCAGGGCTATCTGTTCAGTCGGCCGCAGCCGCCCGAGGAGATCGAGCTGTGGCTGCAGCAGACGGTGCTGCCGCGCAAGGCGCCGTGGATCGGCAAGGCTGGCGATTCGATGCATGCCGAACTGGCGGCCGAGCCGGCGCTGCTGGTGGGCACGGCGTCCAAGCCGCGGCCTTGAAATCGCGGGTCGCCATGGACACCAGGACCGAGACCCCGGCAGCGATCCAATTCGCGAAGAGTGCGTTGCGCCGGCTCGCCGCCTCGCGGCTCGAACCCACGCCGGCCAACTACCGCCGCGCCTACGAAGAGGAGGCGGGCAAGGCCGCACCGGATGCGGCACCTGCGCTTACCGCGCTTGCGCCGCTGATCGAAAGAATCGTGCGCGGCATCGAGCATGGCGGCAAGGACTGGACTGCGGCGCGCAAGAAGGACGCCCTCGCACGGGTCCTGACCGGCAGCCGCAGCGACTCGCATCGGCTCATCCAGCGCCTGACCCAGCTGGTCGGGGCCTGGGACGGGGATACCGCATCGCTGCCGCTCGATGGTTTCGAAGACTCTGAAGGCGAGGCCGGCGCCACGCCGTCGACTTCCGTCACGCCACTGCCGGCGCTGAACGGATCGAGCGTGCTGACCCGCCTGGCCGCCAGCGTGGCGCGTGCGCTGCCGGCGCGCGATGGTGAAAGCCAGGCCCTGGCGGCGGCGCTGGCCGAGGCAACGCGGCACTGGTGCGAGGACGGCCCGAGCCCGCAGCGCACGCTCGAGCTTGTTACCTTGTGCGACCGCGCCGACAGCGTCGTCCAGCATCACCAGCGCCTGTTCGATCAGCTCGGCGCGCTGTGCGGCGAACTGGCCGCGAGCCTCGCCGAGCTGGCCGAGAACGATTCGTGGGCGCGTGGCCAGTGCAACGCCATGCGGCGCCAGTTCGACGAGGGCCTCACGTCGCGCGGCCTGCATTCGGTGGGCGAGTTGCTGGCGCAGACGCGCGTTCACCAGGCGCGGCTGCGGATCGAGCGCGACCGGGCGCGACACGCCCTGAAGGCAATGGTCGCGAGCATGCTCGCCGGCCTTTCCGAACTGGGCGTGCAGACCG
Source organism: Burkholderiaceae bacterium (assembly GCA_039920165.1). Lineage (GTDB taxonomy): Bacteria > Pseudomonadota > Gammaproteobacteria > Burkholderiales > Burkholderiaceae_C > JBDSEG01. The sequence continues at coordinate 10,139 of JBDSEG010000068.1, read as the reverse complement.
GCCGCTTCGAGACGCGGGCCAGCCGCTATGCCGACGTGATCGAGCAGGCGGATACGCTGGAAGGGCTCTCGGGCGTGGTGCGCGAGATGGTTGACGAAAGCCGCACCGTGCATGCCGCGGTGGCGCAGACGCGCGACCGGCTGAATGCAGATCACGATCGGGCGACCGAACTCGCGCAAGCAGTCGATCAGCTCGAGGGCGAATTGCGGCGTCTTTCCGACGAGGTGTCGACCGACCAGCTCACGCAGATCGCGAACCGCCGCGGGCTCGCCCAGGCATTCGACGCCGAGGCGGCGCGCATCGCGCAGTGCGGCGGCGCGCTCGCGGTCGGCTTGCTCGATATCGACAATTTCAAGCGCCTGAACGACGAGCTCGGCCATCAGGCCGGAGACAGCGCGTTGAAGGCGCTCGCCGCGTCGATCGCGGCCGTGTTGCGTCCGACCGACAAGGTCGCGCGTTACGGTGGCGAGGAATTCGTTGTGCTGTTGCCGCAGACCGATGTGCACAACGGCCAGCTCCTGCTGACCCGGCTGCAGCGCGCGCTTACCGGTGGCCTGTTCATGCACGAGGCCAAGCCGGTGCTCGTCACCTTCTCGGCCGGCGTGACCGCGCTGCGCGACGGCGAGTCGCTGGACGATGCGATCGTTCGCGCCGACCGCGCGATGTACGAAGCGAAGCGAGCGGGGAAGAACCGGACCTGCATCGCCTGACTCGGCCGGCGCCTACAGTGCCGCGCGCCGTCGTCCGAATCCTTGGCCAGGCTGGCGGAGCCACCATCCGCTTTCTGCCAGGAGAGCGCCATGGCCACCCGACCGTTGCACCATCACGATATTCCGCTTACCGAACCGGGCGAGAAGCCGGTCGAACCCGACAAGGGACCGCTCGAGCCGCTGAGCCCCGAAAGTCCCGACGCCGACGCGCCGCCCGATCCGATGCCGTGACGCTGCGGGCTCAGCCGATGCGCCAGACGTCCAGCGTCACGCAGTGCGCCTCGCGCATGCCGCAGGCGATCGCCATCACCTTGTTCAGGTGCAACCAGCGCGTGGCGCCGGTCTCGAAGCGCATCAGCGTGCGAAAGAAATAGGCCTCGCGCGGCACCGTCTCGCCGCGGGCGAGCCTTGCCATGACCTCGGCCGGCCCGTAGCGCAGTCCATCACTGCGCACTTCGATCAGTGCGCCGTCGTCGCTTCGAACGACATAGTGCGCCGCGATCTCGAGCACGCTGTCGTCGCGCTGGATCTGCCAGTCGACCCCGCCTTCGACCACCGTTCCGTTCAGCTCGAGGCCGCTCACCGTGCCGCCGAGCAGGGTCACATAGCGGCGCTCGCCGTAGCGCCCGCGACCCAGGCTGACGAGCGCGCCGACTTCGCAACGAACCTGCGCCATCGGGAAGAGCGCGGGCGCATCGGAAAACGGCTTCGGAATCGGATCGGGCATGGTTGTTCGCCTCGGCGGTTGGCGCTGCGCACCTATCATCGTGAGCCTAGCAGCGCACTGCCGAGCGCGCCGTTGCAGGAGCCGTGACGATGGACATCGACAAACTGATCGCGATCGATACCCACACGCACCTCGAGGTGTCGTGCCGCAACCCGTTCGACAGCTATGGCGAGGAGTACGACCGCGCGGCCGACAAATATTTTCGTTCCAGTCGGCGGCCGACCATTCAGGAAACGATCGACTACTACCGCGAGAAGAAAGTCGGCTTCGTCAATTTCACGGTCGATGCCGAAACCCAGATGGGGCGCCGGCGCATCCCGAACGAGGAGATCGCCGAGGCCGCGCAGGCCAACCCCGACATCATGATCGCCTTCGGCAGCATCGATCCGCACAAGGGCAGGATGGGCGCGCGCGAGGCCCGCAAGCTGGTCGAGGAATACGGCGTGCGCGGCTTCAAGTTCCACCCGACGGTGCAGGGCTTCGAGCCCACCGACAAGATGGCCTGGCCGATCTACGAGGTGATCAACGAATACAAGCTGCCGGCGATCTTCCACAGCGGCCACTCGGGTATCGGCAGCGGCATGCGCTGCGGCGGCGGGCTGCGCTTGCAAAGCAGCAACCCGATGCTGCTCGAGGATGTGGCGATCGCTTTCCCGGACATCCAGATCGTGATCGCCCACCCGAGCTGGCCGTGGCAGGACGAGGCGCTCTCGCTCGCCCTGCACAAGCCCAATATCTGGATCGACCTGTCGGGCTGGAGCCCTAAATATTTTCCGCCGCAGCTCGTGCAATACGCCAATACGCTGTTGCGCGACCGCATCCTCTTCGGCTCCGACTTCCCGCTCATCACCCCCGAGCGCTGGATGAAGGACTTCGAGGAGGCCGGCTTCAAGGACGAGGTCAAGCCGCTCATCCTCAAGGCCAACGCGGCGCGCCTGCTCGGCTTGGGCGCGAAGTCGACATCCGCGGTCGAAGGCTGATCACTGCGCAGGCTCGACTGACGCGAGCGGCGCAGTTGCGGACCTCGCTGTCCGGACGTCGGCGGGCTTCACACCGCCGCGGCGATTCTGGGATGGTGCGGCTCTGAATCGCGTGCGCTGCCCACTATCCTGTGGGCGCCATGCCCGCACTCGTACCTACGTTTCCGTCCGGCTTTTTGCGGCTGCGCCTCGTCGGCCAAGCCCAGTGCGTCCGAGTCGACGGGCGGGTGGTCGTGCTCGAGCCCAAGGACGCGCTGCTCCTCGCCTACCTCGCCATCGTCGGCGTCACTCGGCGCAAGCTGCTGGCCGAACGCCTGTGGCCCGAAGTTCCTCCCGCACGCGCCGGCGCGAACCTGCGCCAGCGCCTGTTGCGTCTGCGCAAGTCGATCGGCTGCGAGTTGCTCGTGGGCACTGCGGTGGCGAGTCTGCGCCCGGATGTTCACATCGATGTGCGGGTCGGGGGCCTCGATAACGACGTGTCCGGTGCGCCATGTTCCGATGAACTGCTGGCGGGTGTCACTGCTTCCGACGCAGGCGGGTTGGCGGCGTGGCTTGATACCGAGCGCGAGCACCGCCGAGCCCGCAAGGCGCAGGCACTCGCAGACCTCGCGTCCAGCCATGAAGCCGCAGGCCAATTGGCGCCCGCGTTGGCCGCGGCGCAGCAGCTGCTCGAGCTCGAGCCCACCTCCGAGCATGCGCACCGGCGGCTGATGCGCCTGCACTATCGGCGCGGCGACCGTGCGGCCGCACTGGCTGCCTTCGACCGCTGCTGCGATGTCCTGGAGCGCGTGCTGGGCGTCGCTCCCGAACCGGAGACCGAGACTCTGCGCCGACACCTCGTAGCACTGGCACCTGCCGCGGCGCCGGACTCCGCAGGCCTGCGCGTTGCGCGGCCGCTGCCGGTGAGCGTGCTGCGGCCACCGCGGCTGATCGGACGGACCCGCGAACTCGGCGTGCTGATCGATGCTTGGCTGGTTGCCCAGCCCGCCGTCGTGGTCGGCGAAGCCGGGCTCGGCAAGAGCCGGCTGCTCGATGCGCTTATCCAACAACGACCGGGTGCGGTGCGCTGCGCTGGCCGGCCGGGCGATGGGGCGTTGCCATACACCACCCTGGCCCGCATGATCCAAGCGGTACTGGCGCGTGCCGGGTCCGACGGTGCCCAGACGATGGCGGCACTGCCGCAGGCTCTGCGAAGCGAGCTGGCGCGCGTGCTGCCCGAATGGAGTGACGGCGACGCGCCATCCCCGCGAGGGGGCCAGCGCGTCGCGCTCCAGGCTGAGATACGCAGCCTCCTGCATGCTCAGCCAGTTTTCGAAGGGCTGGTGATCGACGATCTGCACTTTGCCGATCCGGCATCGCTCCAGATGCTGCGGACGCTGATCGCCGCCGACGCCACGGCGGCTGCGGACGTCGGAGCGATGACCGCCACGCCGTCGCGGCCGCTGGCTTGGACATTGGCCTATCGACCGGCGGTGGCGGGCACGCCGCTCGCGGCCTTCCACGATGCCCTGCTCGACTCGGCAGTGCCGGCACGGCGGGTGGTGATGTCGCCGCTCGACGAGCGAGAGATCGCGCACTTGATCGATACGCTTGAATTGCCGGGCGTGCGCGGCGTCGATCTGGCGGGGCGGCTGCGGCGGCGCACCGGCGGCAATCCGCTCTTCGTGCTCGAAACGCTCAAGCAGGCGTGGTCCGAGGACGCGCTCGCCGCCTTGCAGGCCGGCGCTGCGATGACACGCCCACAGACCGTCGAGCAGATGATCGAGCGGCGGCTGTCGCAGCTGTCCGCGCCGGCACTGACGCTGGCCCGGCTCGCGGCGGTGGCCGCTCCCGACTTCCGGATCGAACTTGCGGAAGCGGTGCTCGGACATCCCGCGATGCAGCTCGCGAGCGCCTGGAACGAGCTGGAATCGGCCCAGGTGCTGCGCGACGCCGACTTTGCTCACGACCTTGTGTACGAAACGACCCTGGCGTCGGTGCCTCGCGGGATCGCCCGTCATACCCATGCCGCGGTGGCACGCTGGCTGGCGGGCCATGCCGGCGAGCCAGCGCGCATCGCGGCGCACTGGATCGCCGCCGGCGAAGATGCCGCCGCCGTTGCACCGCTGCGCGAGGCCGCGCGGCGCAGCACGGCGCGTACCTTCATCGCTCCCGCACGCGAGTTGATCGAACAGGCGGACCGCCTGTGTGGCGCCTGCACTGCGCAAGGGGTCGCGCTCGAGCCTGGCGTCGCCTTCGGAGTGATGTTCGAACTGCACCAGAACTACATCGTCGACGACCCCGGCGCGGCCCACGAGGCGTTGATCGAGCGGCTGCAGGCGGTGGCCGGCAGCGAGACCGAACACCTGGACGCCGCCTGGGCGCGCCACAACTTGCGGCGCTTTCGCCAGACCACCTCGCCGGTCGCCGAGCTCGAAGCTGACGTGGCGCGCGCCGAGCGCCTGGGCGACCGGCGCATCCTCGCAGCGCTGGTGACCATGCTGGTTTCCGGCTATCTGGTGCTCGGTCGGCCCGACGACGCGAGCGCGGTGCTGGCCCGCCAGGGCAGCCTGTTCGAACAAGGCGCGCAGCGCGCCGAGCTGGCTGACTTCGTCGGCAACCTGGCCGATCTTCTGGGCGAGCAGGACCGCTTCGACGAGTCGCTGCGCCACTTGGCCCGCGCCGCCGACCTGTACCGCGAGGCCGGCGAGCCGGGCGAGGTCATGGTGATGCTGTGCAACCGGACCCGCCATCTGCGCCAGCAGGGCCGCATCGTCGCGGCGCAGGCGGTGTTCGACCAGGTCGACCGCTGGCATCAGACAAGTGCGCCCAATCCCCGCGCATGGCTGGTCTCGCGCGCCGGCGCCTGCGAGGTGCTGCGCGAACTCGGCCGCTACCGCGAATCGCTCGCCCGGCTCGACCAGCCGCTCGACGAAGTCCGACTTCACATGGGTCGGCTGTACGCCGCATTTCCGCTGGCCCGGGCCAAGCTCTGGCTCGCCCTCGGCCAGCATGCGCGGGCCCGGCAGTCAGTGGCCGACATGGGCGAGGACTGGTCTGCCTTGCCCGACTGGCTGCAGGCCCGCTGCGGCTTGGCGGCGGCCCAGGTCGGCGCGCGCATCGCCGGCGGCGGCGAGTGCGACCGTCCCGGCGACGCCGACTGGCAGCGCCTGGACGCGGCGACCCGGCTGGCGCCACGCGCGCTTCGGCGCTCGGCCTGGTTCGAGTGCGAACTGCAACGTGCAGCGTGGCTGGCGCCCATCGAGGGTGCAGCGTTGGCGGCCCGCATCGACACGGCGGCCCGCGAGCACCGCATGCTGGGCTATGCGCAGCAGGCGCAGCTCTGCGCCGCCGAACAGTTGCTGGCCGCCGGTCAGACCGGCGCGTCGCTGCAGCGGGTGCGTTCGGTCCTGGCCGGACAGTCCCATTGCTTCGACGCAGGGCCGGCCCCCGAGCCGGTCCACCCCGGCGGCGGCAGCGAGGCGGCGCGCGACCTGGTCATCGCCCGCGTGCTGCTCGCGGCCGATGAAGCCGATGCGCGGCCGTTCATCGAGCAGGCGCGCCAGCGGCTGGCACGGCAGGCCGAGCAGCACGTGCCGGTCGAATTCCAGGCCAGCTTTCGCGACCGCCATCCCGTGCAGCGCGCATGGCGGACGCTGCTGGGCCGGGCCGCTCGCTAGGTGCTGGCCTCGGGTGGCGCGCCGGACCGCCCGGTCGCGATGCGGTGTGACGCTCGTGTGACGCTGAGCCGCACAAGATCGATCCACGGGCCGATTCCGCGGCCCGCGAGGAGGCCTTGTGCTCACATCCCGACATTCAGCGCGCCACCCATCGCCGCGGCGGCCATCGCCGATCGGACTGCTGCGGCTTGCGACCCTTGTCATTGCCAGCCTGGCGCTCGCGGCCTGCGGCGGCGGTGGCGACCCGCCGCCCCAGGGCGCCGGGCCGGCGCTGCCGGCCGCGACCCTGACCACGATCAACCTCGGTGCGGCCGATGCGACGCTGACCGTCGGCCTCGCACGCACCTTCGAAGCCCAGCCGCGCGACCAGAACGGTGCGGCCATGACCGGGGTCGTGGTTGGCTGGACCTCGTCCGACCCGGCGGTGGCGGTCGTCAAGGATGGCGTGGCGACGGCGGTGGCGCCGGGCACCGCGCTCATTACCGCGTCCAGTGGCGGCGGGTCTGCCGGCACGCCGGTCAGCGCGACCGTGCGCGTGACCGTGAGCGCGCCGGCAGCCGGCAGCCGCGTCGTCGTCGACAAGGCTTCGGTCTTCTTGCCGGCAATTGGCCAGTCGACCCGGCTGACGGCGCAGTTCGTCGACCCGCAGGGCGCGACAGCGCCCGTCTCGGGTTGGCGATCGAGCGCGCCCGACAAGGTATCGGTCGATGCGAGCGGCAGCGTCGTCGCGCTCGCCATCGGCTCGGCACTGGTGACTGCGGAGGTCGGTGGCGTCCGGTCGGCGCCGACCCTGGTGCTGGTGGCCGAACCGCGGACCGGCGCCTTGCTCATCAGCGATGCACAGGTGGTCTCGGTCGGCGCGCTGGTGCTGGCGGCCGGCGAGGTGCCCGGCGTCGGCAGCGTCCACGAAGTCACCTTGCAGGGCGTCGCTGCGCCGGCGACAGGCAGCGTGGTGCTGGCGCTCGAGACAGCGCCTATCGCCGGCACCGTCGTCTCAACCCGGCAAGATTCGGCCGGGCTCGTCGTCAGGCTGGCGATCGCGCCGCTGTACCAGCTGTTCAACGCCTACGACATCGCCTTGAAGATCGACCTGTCGCAGTTCGCGCTCGAAGCCGCTCCAAGCCGCGTGGCGCAGGCGGCGCCGAGCACGCGCGCCACGAGTCTGGCTGGCCGCTGGACTGCCGAGCGCGACGCGCGTCGGCACGCCTTGGGCGTCGCCCGTCCGCTCGACGCGCTCGCGCCGTTCAAGGCTTTTGATTGCGATGCCAGCCTCAAGCCCCAGCTGATCGACGCGCCGATCAGCCTCACGCTGGACAACAAGCTGAACCTGGTGCTCGAGGACCGGCCTGGCTACAGCAAGCACGCGCTCAAAGGCTCGGTGTCGCTCGTCGGCACCGCAGGCCTGAAGCTCAAGGCCGGCTTCAAGGCGAGTGGACGTTGCGACGCGCAAGTGCAGATCAAGATTCCGGTGTGCGGATGGTTCTGCGTCATCGCGATGCCGGCGGTTCGGTTCGGGATCGGCGCCGAGCTGGAAGCCGAAGTGCTGCTCGTGCAAGCCGACCTCGGCGTCGAGGGAGAGATCGGCCTCAGTCCGGTGCTGGGCTGGGAATGCGGTGGCGCGACGCCGGCCTGCCGCGGCCTCGACTCGATCGACACCGTCGACAAACTCAAGACCAAGTCTAAATTTCCGTCCGAGCACGGCATGCAGGCCAAGGCCTCGGCGCACTTCTTCTTGGTGGCCGGGCTCGACGTGGCGATTGGCCTTGGTGCGCTCAATGCCAGCGTCGTCGAGGCACGGGTCGGGCCGAAGCAGTCGTTCGACCTCGCGTTCGAGAAGAGCCAAGTGGCCCGGGCCGATTACGCCTCCAGCTACGACCTGAAGTTCGAGGGCGTGGTGGAACCCGGTGCGGCGATGCAGAAGGCGATCGAGGCGACGATCGGCAGCGACTCGACCACCGTCAAGTTCAAGGCCGAGGCGACCAAGGACATTTCGGAGTCCCCCAAGGGCACGCACACGGTCAGCACCACCAAAGCAAGGCTAGGCGAACCGGTGGACTTCAAGGTCACCTTCGATCCTGCCTCCTCGGTCAACTACTGGGTGATTGGCGACAACGTCACCGGCGTCGAGTTGTACCGACGCGCGGAAGGGGAGACCGATTTCACATACTGGAAGTCGATGCAGGTCACGAGCAGCGTAGAGGCGACCTACCGCTGGGTGCCCGGGCCTGCCGATGCTGGCAAGTACGAGTTCGCCGCGTTCGTGAATACCGAGATCCTCACACCCCTGCTGGAAGTCGGCAAGGACACGGTCCGCAGCGTCGAGGTCAGCTGCTTCGCGGCGAGTGCGCAGTCGACCAACCCGACGCGGCGCCGAGCCCTCGCTGCCGGATCGGTTTGCGCCGACACGTGGGTCGGGACGACGGCCACCGGCGACGCCGCATACGGCCCGAATACCACCGAGGCCCAGCTGACCTTGCGGGTGGCCCCGTGGATCGACACGGGCTCGCCCACCATCGTCGCTTATTACGCTGAAGGCTTGGTCAAGGTCAAACACCACGATCTACCCGGCTGCACGACATCGCCCACCGAGTTCGCCATCGACAGCAGCACCGGCAGGGAGGGCGTTCGCAAGCCGCTGGAATCGAACCAGTGGTTCGTCGACTATTCGACCACCCCGCCCACTGTGGTCGGAGGAGGGGAGGTCGGTGCGACCCTCACCACGGTATGCCGCACGTTTACAACGACGTTCTATACGGCGTACTCGTTCGGAAGGGTCCCTGGAGGCACCACGCTCAGCGCGGATGGATTGAGCTTCAGCGGCAGCAATTCACCGTTCTATTCGTTCGCCTTCACGCGGCCCTGATCGGTGGCTGCCCGCCCCGCTGCACCCGCCAGATGTCGAGATCAGCGGGGGCGGGCATTCGATCTACTTCAGGCCGGCGCAGTTGGCGTAGAAGCTGACCGTGGCGGGCCAGTCGCTGAAGATGCCGATGATGCCGACCTGGCGGTTCAGCACGTCCAGCACCCGCATCATGTCGCCCTCGCGGGTGATCGCGTTGTGGAAGGTCTGGTAATAAAAGCTGTTGATGCTCTCGGCCAGGATGCCGGAGCGCTCGAGGGACCAGGTGATGATGTCCAGGCCCGCCGCCTTGGCGTTGCGCGCGTACTGGGAAGGCAGGATGTTGCCGTTCGCATCGGCGGTGAGCAGCGCGAAGATCGGCGGCGCGACGATGCGGATGCCGGCCGCGCGATAGCCCGCCAGTTCGGCCGCGCCGGGCAGATCGGCCACCCCGTTGGCGTCGTCGAGGTACACCGCCTGCCGCCCGAACGCCGGCTCTTTCGCGATCCAGTACACGATGTCGCGCTTGTCGAACGACTGGGCATAGACGTTGCGCGGGTCGACGCCGGCCTGCTTGTACTCGTCGATCATCTTCTGCGCATAAGCCTCCTGCGTGAAGCCGTCGAAGGGCATCGTGACGCTGGCGCTCTTCAGTTCGGGCGTCATCTTCACGCCGAGTTGCTTGAAGAGTTCGATGCTTTCCTTGTGGGTCAGCAGCGTGCCGCTGGTCGGGCCGGCATAGAGGTCGGTGCGGAAACTCGGGGTACCGGCCATGTACTCGGCCACCGTGCGCGCATTCGGATTCGACGCGTCCATCTTGCCGCGCAAGGTCTTGAACTCGGCCAGCGTCAGCTCGCTGGTCCGGCACTCGGCGCTCGCCGCCGTGATGCGGGTGCCGGCGGCGTTGAAGGTGGCCGACGTGAAAGGCCTGATGCATTTCTGCGCAAGCGGCGTCGCGAGGATGTTGGTCGTCGTGTGCAGATCGTTCTGCGCGTGCCGGCAGACAAGTTCCTTGTCCTTGGTGAAAGTCACATCGCACTCGACGATGCCCGCACCCATGCGCGCCGCGGCTTCGTACGACTGCCGGGTGTGCTCGGGGAACTGCAGCGCTGCGCCGCGGTGGCCGATCGACCAGTCGCTGCGCTTGTAGGTCTGGCGCTGCGCGGCGCAGGCCTGCAGCTCGCTCTTGAGCGGGCTGTCGGTCATGTCGTTGACGAGGAAGAA
>JBDSEG010000067.1:0-12729 GCA_039920165.1 Burkholderiaceae bacterium | reverse complement strand
CGCTGCGCTGCGAAGTCCACATCATCTCGCCCAGGCACTCCATCGCCTCGTGCTGCGCGGCGTGCATCGAACCCAGGCGCGCGGCGAGCAGTTGCAGCGCCTGGCGGATGCCGTGCGGCTGGTCGATAGAGACCTGTTCGCTGATCGACAGGTGCATCGAAAGGTGCAGGAACGGATTGCTGCGACCGTCCTCGACCGCATACACGGCGGCCTGCGCGGCGGTCTCGTCGGTGAGGTCGGCGTGGTACTCGGGATGCTCGGCGATCCAGTCGGCGGCGAGCAGCTCCAGCGCGGTCTGCGGCGCGGCCGCGAGCTGCTTGCGCCGGGCCTCGCAGAAGAAGCGCCGCACGTCGTGTTGCGAGGGTGAGAACATGCGCCGATTGTCGACTTCGCCCGCGCGCCGCCGGGCCGCGCATGGATATCGTCACCGACCCCGTCTTCTATGCCGTCGCCATCCCCGCGGTGCTCCTGATCGGCCTCGCGAAAAGCGGCTTCGCCTCGGGTTTCGGATCGCTCGCCACGCCGTTGATGGCGATCGCCGTCACGGTGCCGCAGGCCGCCGGCATCCTGCTGCCGGTGTTTCTCGCCGCCGATGTGGCCAGCATCCAGCGCCTGTACGGTCAGCGCGATCCGGCATTGCTGCGATTGCTGCTGCCGGCCGGGCTGCTCGGCGTCCTGTTCGGAGCGCTGCTGTTCGGCGTGCTGCCGGCCAATATGGTGACTGGCGTGGTGGGCGCGCTCACGCTTGTCTTTGTCGCCCAGCGGCTGCTGTTTCCGCCGCGCACCGACGCCGCGCCGCCGCCGCGCTGGCTCGGCTTGGCGCTCGCCGCCGCGTCGGGCTTCACGAGCTTCGTCGCGCACGCCGGCGCGCCGCCGATCAACGCTTATGTGCTGCCGCTGCGCCTCGCGCCGATCGTCTATGCCGGCACCATGGCGACCTTCTTCGGTGCGGTCAATCTGGCCAAGGTCGCACCCTATGCCTTCCTCGGCCTGCTCGACATGCGCAACCTCGCGACCGCGCTGGTGCTGATGCCGCTCGCCCCGCTCGGCGTGTGGCTGGGCGCACGTCTCGTCAGCCGCGTTTCGACGCGCTGGTTCTATCGGCTCGCCTATGCGGGCATGCTGCTGACGGGGGTGAAGCTGCTGAGCGACGGGTTGCGTTGACCGACGGCCCGGCGCGTCTCAGCCGCGCAGGACCCGCCCGCTCGCGCGCGCGAAATAGAACCACTCGCTGCCCGGTGCGGCGGCCGGGTTGGGGAAGACGATGAAGCCGTCCGACGGGGCACGCAGCATCTGGCCGTCGGCGCGGCGCGCGATCACCGTGCCGGCGGCGACCGGGTCGAAGCTGGCCCAGGCGCGCTCGAAGGCATCGTCTTCGGCGTCGCGGTCGGTCACGTCCTGCAGGCGCAGCAGTTGGACATCGGTGCGTGGCACCGGTGCCGGATCGTCGACCAGGCCGAGGTGGGCGAGCGTATTGCGGATTGCCGCGTAGCCGATCTGCGGCGCCAAAGGATCGGCGTGCTGGCCGCATTCGAGCGTGATCGCGATGCCGCCGCAGCTTCGCATGTACTCGGTCGTGCCGACGCCGTAGGCCGGGTCGGCGTCGAGCACGGCATCGCTGGTGTGCACGCGGCGCAGGCGGTTTGCGACGCCGGCGGCATAGGCGTCCAGCCAACCCTCGACGAGGCGGCGTGGGCCGAGCCGCAGCGCCAGCGCTTCCTCTTCGGCGGCGCGCGCGAAGGTTTCGAGCGGGCCGGGGTTGTCGAGCGGGCCGATCATGGCGAAGGGCTCGCCGGCGGTGTGGAACGAATGCAGGTCGAGCAGGGCATCGTGCGCGGCGAGCAGCGGGCACAGTACGTTGGCGATGCGGTCCTCGAAATCGCGAGGCGCCGGATTCGGGCGCAGCCGGCGGTTCAGGTTGCGATCGCCGGCGCGGTCGGCATGCGCATAGGCGAGCGGGTTGGTGACCGGCACGAAGGTCACGCAACCTCGCGCGATGCGCAATGCGCCGGCATCGAGTTCGCCCAGCATGCGTTCGATCGCGCGCGTGCCGCAGGTCTCGTTGCCGTGCACCGCGCCGAGCACGATGAGGCGCGGGCCGGGTTCGAAGCCGTGGAAGGCGTGGCTGCGCAGCGAGGTCGGGTTCATGGCGGATCGAGTGATACGAGTTGCCAGCTCAGGCAACGGTTGTTCGCCGGCATCGCGCGGTCGTCGAGCGGGGCCAGTCCGGCAGCGGCGGCCAGCGCGTGGACCGCTTCGAGATCGCGAATGCCGCGTCGCGGATCACCGGCGCGCAGCGATTCGTCGAATGCTGCATCGCCCGGTCCGCTGAACTTGCCGGCCTGCTTGAAAGGACCGTAGACCGTCAGCAATCCGCCCGGCGCGAGCAGCGTCGGCAGGCCAACGAACAGCCGCTGCACCTGCGCCCAGCCCATGATGTGCAGCGTATTGGCGCTGAAGACGGCATCGAACCGACCGCTCGGCCACGCGCCGTCGACATCGAATTCGAGCGGCGCCGGCGTATTCGGCAACGCGGCCTCGGCCAGCCACTGGCGGATGCCGGGCAGGTTGGCCGCGACATCCGACGCCTGCCAGACGAGGTGCGGCAGCGCGGCGGCGAAATGCACCGCATGCTGGCCGGTGCCGCTGCCGATTTCGAGCACGCTGCGCACACGCGCGAAGCGTTCCCGCAGCATGTCGAGGATCGGCTCGCGGTTGCGTTCGCTGGCGGCCGACCACGGCTTGGCGTCGCTCACCGGATCGCCTCGCGCAGACCCTGCGCCACCACCTTGCCGGCGTCGAATTCGGCGCGGCGGCGTGCGATCTCGGCCGGCGCGAGCCGCTCGACATTGCAGTAGTCGAGCTTCCACGCATCGTCCTTGCTCCAGCGCAGCGGCGATCGCAGCGTCGTGCGCGGAGCGGTCGCCGCTTCGAGCACATCGAGCGCGAGCGCCAGCGTCGCCGTTTGCGAGGCCGGGTCGTGCGGGCGCCCCGCGGCATTGCCGAGCGGGAAATCGCTGAAGACGAAGCGCGGCACGCCGACCCGCTCGACGATATCGAGCGCACAGCCCATCACGACCGTTGCGATGCCGCCGGCTTCGAGCGTGCGCGCGGCAATGCTCGTGCTCTGGTGGCATACGGGGCAGTTGGCGACGAGGATCGCCGCGTCGACCGCATCGGCGCGGCAGCGGGCGAGCAGCTCGGGCGCATCGACCTCGAGCGTCGCGCGCCGGCTGCGGTTGGTCGGCAGGCCGTGGATGCGCGGGCCGAGCGTGCCGATGCGGCCCGCCGCCGCGGCATCGCGCAGCGCGGCGATCGGCAGCCAGGTCGCGGGATCGTCGGCGCGCGTGTGCTCGCGGTCGATCGCGAGGTGCGCGATGCGCAGGTCGGGATCGCTGTCGGTAGGTACGGAATAGACCGCATAGAACTTGGCAGCGGCGTTGTACGGCGCGCCCGGGCCCTGCTCGCCGGCATCGGCGTTGTACGGCGCGGCCGTCGTCACGAGCGCGACGGTGCACGCGCTCAGCGGCTTGCGCAGCGGCGCGAACGGCACGTCGTCGAAGTGCGCCCATTCATACGGCGCGCCGTAGCCGAGCGCCTCGTAGTAGCTGCGCACGCGCTGCAGATAGGCGATCGGTTCGTCGTCGCTGCGCAAGTGCTGGTCCGGTCGGTTCGACATGCCGGCCAGTTTACGGATGGCAGGTCACCGTCGACGCACCCGCGCCTGCGCCAGCGGGCGCTTGCCCTTCAACTGGCGCTCGATGCCGTCGTTGAGTTGCTCGCGCAGCGCCAGCACCGCATCGAGGTGGCCGTACACGCCCGGGAAGCGCAGGTCGAGCCACAGCCACAGCGTGCAGCCGCGCAGGGCCTGTTCCATGCGGTCGAGCCGGCTGTGGCCGTCGACCTCGTTCAAGAACCACGGCAGCCCGGCGCGACCGGTCGCGGCGTGGCTGCCGCTCCAGTCGAGGAACTGCTGGAGCTGCGACTCGGTGCGGGTATCAACCGGCGCCTGCGCATAGACGAAGCGCTGCTCGAGCGTGAGCGCGCTCGCGCTGCGGTCAAGCTGCTCGGCCAGCAGCAGCATGGCGTCGAGTTCGGCGACCGCGAAATGCGCATCGTCGAGTTCGAGCTGCTCGACGAAAACGCCCAGCACTTCGCGCAGCCGCGTCAGGTGCAATCGTGCCGCGATGGTGCGGATGTGGCCGCGGTTCGGCGCCACCGGCGCCTTGAAATCGACCGGTGCGCGCGGCGCCCGCGCCAGCAGTTCCTTGAGCGCGCGCAAGGCCTCGGGCTCGGCCTGTTCGAGCACGCCGACGAAGCCTTCCTCGTGCATCCCGAAGCGCCCGGCGCGGCCGGCGATCTGGTGCACTTCCGAGGCATCGAGCGCGCGGTCGCCCTGGCCGTCGAATTTGGTCAGCGTGCTGAACAGCACGCGACGGATCGGCAGGTTCAGGCCCATCCCGATCGCATCGGTGGCGACCATGATGTGCGACTCGCCGGTCGCGAAGCGCTCGGCCTCGCGCCGGCGCACCTCGGGCGGCAGCGCGCCGTAGATGACCGAGACCGGGTGACCCGCCGCGCCGATGCGGTCGCGCAGCATCAGCACCTCGCGGCGGCTGAAGGCGACCACCGCATCGCCGAGCATCAGATCTTGGAGCGGCACCGGCTTGGCGAGCGGCTGCACATGCTGCTTGCGCTCGAAGCGGCGTAGCTCGCAGCGCTCGCCGCACAGGCCGAGCAGGTTCTGGATGGCCGGCACCGCGTAGGCCGAGCAGATCACGATCACCTCGTTGGCGGGCACGCCGACGATGGCCTGGGTCCAGGCCCAGCCGCGCGAGCCGTCGAAGATCATCTGCGCCTCGTCGATCACCGCGACCTCGACCGGCCGCGAGATGCCGACCATCTCGATCGTGCTCGATACCACCCGCGCGCCCGGCGCCGGAACGTTCTCCTCGCCGGTCAGGAGCGAACACGCAACGCCGCGCGCCGCGAGCCGGTCCCGCCCTTCGAGCGCGAGCAGGCGCAGCGGCGCGAGGTAGGCGCCGCTGTGCGCGAGCGCGAGTCGCTCGAAAGCCGCGTGCGTCTTGCCGCTGTTCGGCGGGCCGATATACAGCGTGACGCTGCGCTGCAGCTGGCGCGCGGTCTCGAAGCTGTCCGGATAGCCGCGAAATGCGAGCTCGCTGGTCAGCACTTCGAGCGTCTCGAGCTCGGCGACGCGGTGCTCCCAGCGATCCTGCGCGCGCGTGCAGGCGGTCAACAGATCGGCGATCGGCTGCGGCGTTGCGCATTCGGACTGCAACCGCGCGAGCAGCGCTTCGAGGTGGCGCGGATGGCCGCTGCGGCTGCGCGCGAGCAGCGCTTCCAGGTACGCGCCCAGTTCGGCCGCGTTCGGATAGATCGGCGCAGGGCCGAGCGCATTCGTCAGCACGGCCAGCTCGCCGTCGCGGAAATAGCTCCACACCGTCGTGGCATCGACCGGCACGCGGAACAGCACCGGGATGCGCCAGCCGGGTTCGGACAGCACCAGCACGTGCGAGACGAGGCGGCTCCAGCCGCCCGGCAGCCGCGCGAGGCCGAGCGCGTCGAGCGCGGCGGCGCGTTCGAGCATCAGCGCGCGCACGCCCGAGCCGCTGCCGACCGCATCGATGTGCGCGAGCGCGCTCGCCATCAGCGCCGGTTCGATCCAGCGGCTCGCACGCACCCCGGCCGAGGCCGGGTGCAGCAGCACCAGGCCGTGGGCGTCGAGCGCGGCCTCGTCGACGCTCGTCGCGTCGTTGCCGAAGTCGCCCGGCCGCACGATCTGCGGCAGCGCATACGACGCGTGGCGCAGCCGGGCGAACTGCGCCTTGCCGATTTGGCGCGGCAAGCGGCCCGCATGGCGCGGGTTCGGCAGATCGAAGGGCTCGGGAGCGGGAGCGACGGGCGCGGGCAGGGTCGTGGCGGGCATGGAGATCGAGAGGGCGGCGCTGCGAGGGCCGCGGCGCGCGGTGGGCGATTGTCGGTGCCCGCGCGCGCGGGGGTGGCGGGTCGCCCTTATGCTGGCGCATGGACTTGCCGATCGCATTCGTCGTCAACGGCAACGCGGTCGCGCTCGCGCTGCCGGGCGACGTCTCGCTGATGCATGCGCTGCGCAACGACCTCGACCTGAAAGGCACCCGAGAAGGTTGCGCCGCGGGTGCGTGCGGCGCCTGCACCGTGCTGGTCGACGGGCACGCGGTGACGAGCTGCGAGACGCCGCTGGAGTCGGTCCGCGCGCGCGAAGTGACGACGGTCGAGGGTCTGGCGGGCGCGGCGGCGGGCGCGCCGGCGCATCCGATCCAGCAGGCCTTTCTCGACCAGCAGGCCGCGCAGTGCGGCTACTGCATCAACGGCGTGATGCTGCGCATCGCCGGGCTGCTGCGCGAGACCGCGGCGCCGACCGAAGCGCAGTTGCGCGCCGCGCTCTCGCGCCACCTGTGCCGCTGCGGAACGCACATGCGCATCCTGCGCGCCGCGCGGGTCGCCTGCGGCCTGCCCGAGCCGGCATGAATCCCGACCTCGCGGCCAACCCGCGGCTTTCGCAATGGATCGGCTTCGCGGCCGACGGGAGGATCGAGATCCGCGCCGGCAAGGTCGAACTCGGCCAGGGAATGGCGACCACCTTGCTGCAGGTCGCGGCCGACGAACTCGATGTCGCGCCCGAGACGATCCGCCTGTGCCTGGGCGCCACCGATGCCGGACCCGACCAGGGCATCACCTCGGGCAGCAATTCGACCCAGGTCGGCGCGATGGCGCTGCGCCAGGTCTGCGCCGAAGTGCGGCAGTTGTTCGTCGTGGCCGCGGCTCGGCGGCTCAGCGTCGATCCGGCCCAGGTGCGGGTGGGGGCGGGCCGGTTCGGCATCGACGAACGCGGGTCGTCGTTCGACTATCACGAGCTGGCGGACCAGGTCGACCTGGACCGTCCGGCGCGCGGCGATGCCGTTCCCAAGACCGCTGCCGCGCGACGATTCGCCGCCACCGGCATCGCACGTCCGGACCTGCGCCGCAAGCTCTTCGGTGCCGGTTTCATCCACGACCTGGTGTGGCCCGGCATGCTGCACGCGCGGGTGGTCCGGCCGCCTTCGCACTCGGCCCGGCTCGATGCGTTCGACGCCGCGGCGGTGCGCGCGCTGCCCGGACGCGTCCACCTGATCGTCGACGGCCGCTTCATCGCGGTCGCGGCCGGGCGCGAAGAGCAGGCGGTGGCGGCGGCCGCGGCGGCGCGCAAGGCGACGCGCTGGAGCGAGTCGACTGACCTGGTCGAAGCGCGCGAGGATCAGGCCTGGCTGCGCGAGCTGCCGCACGAGTCGAGCGTGATCGATGCCAGTGGGCCCGAGGTCGATCCGGCGGCGCCATCGACACGCGTGCAGGCCGACTATTCCAAGCCCTTCCTCGCGCACGCCTCGATCGGCCCGGCGTGCGCGCTCGCGGCCTGGGACCGCGATGACGACGGGCGCGAGCGGCTGCGAGTGGCCACGCATTCGCAGGGCAGCTTCACCTTGCGTATCGAACTGGCGCGCTTCTTCGGCCTCGAGCCGGCACGGGTCGTCGTGCGGCATGCTGACGGCGCCGGCTGCTACGGCCACAACGGTGCCGACGATGCGGCGCTCGACGCCGCGATCGTGGCCCGCGCCACCGGCACGCCGGTGCGTTTGCAGTGGTCGCGCGAAGACGAATTCGCGTGGGCGCCGTTCGGCTCGGCGATGTCGGTGCGCATCGACGCCGGGCTCGATGCACAGGGCCGCATCGCCCACTGGAACCAGCAGACCTGGAGCCACGGCCATGGCCAGCGGCCCGGCACGCATGCCGGCATCAGCGGCATCGCCGCGACGCTGGTGCAGGCTGCGCATCCGGCGCCGGTCTCGCGCGACGTGCCCAGGGCCGCCGGCTTCGGCGGGCAGCGCAATGCGGTGCCGGGGTATGCGATGGCCTCGCGCCGCATCGACTACCACCGCGTCGATGCGCCCACGCTGCGCAGCTCGTCGCTGCGCGCGCTCGGTGCGTATGCGAATGTCTTCGCGATCGAATCGTGCATGGACGAGCTGGCGCGAATGGCCGGCGTCGACCCGCTGTCCTTCCGTCTCGCCCACATCGACGATCCGCGTGCGAGCGCCGTGCTGATGGAAGCGGCGCGCGTCTCGCGCTGGCGCGACCCGAAGGCCGCGCCGCGACGAGACGGCGCACTGCGCGGACGCGGCCTCGGCTTCGCGCGCTACAAGGGCAGCGCGGCCTGGTGCGCCGTGGTGGTCGAGATCGAGGTGACCGATCGCATCGTGCTCGACCGCATCTGGGCGGTGGTCGACGCCGGCGAGGTGGTGCACCGCGACGGCCTCGTGAACCAAGTCGAAGGCGGTGTGCTGCAGGCCGCGAGCTGGACGCTCAAGGAGGCGGTCCACTGGGACCGCACGCGCATCACGACGCGATGCTGGGACGGCTATCCGATCCTCGGCTTCGACGAACTGCCGCGCGCTCTGTCGGTGCACCTGATCGAAGCTTCCGACCTGCCCCCGCTCGGCGCCGGCGAGTGCGCCGCCGGGCCGACCGCAGGGGCGATAGCGAATGCCTTGCACGATGCGATCGGCATTCGCCTTCGCGACCTGCCGCTCACCCCGGATCGGCTGCGCCGCGCGGTCGAGGCCGGCTGAGAAAAGGGGCGGGTCAGGGCGTCTGCATGCCGCGGGCGTCGAGCACCGCCCGCGCGGCCGCACCCGACAGCTCGGCGAGGAAGGCGCGCGCCGCGGCTGCGTCGCGCGGCGCGATTGATACGGCACCGGCATACACGGTGTAGTTCTGGATCTCGGCCGGAATCGGCCCGACCAGCACCGCGCCCTGCACCGGCAGGATCTCGCTGATCTGGTGGATCGCGAGTTCCGCCTCGCCATTGACGACCCGAGTCGCGACCAGGCCGCCCGGCACGAGCACCGCCTTCGGCTTTATCTGCGCCGTGATGCCCATCGTCTCGAACAGCTTGGTGAGGTAGATGCCGCTCGACCCGCCCGCGGCCGGGTCGATATAGGCGACCGATTTAGCGTCGAGCAGGGCCTGCTTGAATGCGGCGACGCTGCTGATATCGGGCTTGGGGGCGCCCTGCTTGACGGCGACACCGATGGCCACCTTGGCGAGCCGGGTCGGTGACGTTGCTTCGACCTTGCCGGCCTTGGTCAGTGCCTCGATCGCGGCGGGCGGCGCGACCACCAGGTCGAAGGCCTCGCCGCCTTCGATGCGCTTGACGAGTGCGCCGGCAGTGTCGTTGTCGATCACTACCTTGTGCCCAGTGCGCTGCTCGAAGGCGGGCGCGAGCGCGACCGCCACTGCCTTGAAGGCGCCGGCCGACAGGACCTTGACGTCGGCGGCGCCGGCGGGCGAGGCGAGGCAGAACCAGCCCGCAGCGAGCGCGGCCAGCAGGACAGGGCCGCGGGTGCGCGGTTTGGCGTGGATGACGGTCGACAACATGAATGCAACTCCGCGGGACGGTGGATGCGCGCGATGCTACCCAAGCTCGCGTGCCGGCGTGGCCTGTGGCAATGCCGGCGCATCGCTCTGGTCCTTGAGCGCGACGCCGGTCGCCCCCAGCCGCCGCGCCGCGCCCAGCAGCCAGGCGAGCTTGTGCGCGGCCTCGGGCAGCGCGAGGCCTTCAGGGCGGATATTCGAGACGCAGTTGCGCTCGGCATCGCTGCGGCCCACACGCGGCGCCCAGGTCAGGTAGGCGCCCAGGCTGTCGGGCGATGACAGGCCTGGCCGCTCGCCGATCAGCATCACGACGCAGCGAGCCCGCAGCGCCGCGCCGACCGGGTCGCCGAGCGCAACCCGAGCCTGGCGTGCGAGCACCACCGGGCCGAGGCTCAGCTCCTGTGATTCGAGCAGCGGGCGCAGCTCGATCAGCAGCGCCGCGGCGTGCCGGTGCACGGCCAGCGCGGACAGGCCGTCGCCGACGACGCACAGCACGTCGCACGGCGCGGGCGCTAGGCTGGCCAGCAGCGCGGCGCTGCGCTCGGACAACCTGCGGCCGAGGTCCGGCCGGTGCAGATACTCGGCGCGGTCGGCCACGGCGCTCTCGACCGTCAGCGACTCGAAGCCGTGCGCCGCCAGGGCCTCGCGCAGCGGTTTGATCTCGAACGGTGTGTGCACCGCATCGCGCGCCATCGCATGCGCCAGGTCGAAGCGCAGCAGCTCGACGGTCGGCAGACTCGCGCCGCTGCGCCCGAGCGCGATGCGCGCCGCGGTGTGCGAGCGCAGTGCGGTCCAGGGGTCGGGCGGGACGGCCGAGGCGATCTCCAGCGCCGCCGGCTCCTCGGAGCCGGGCAGCGGGGCATCGTCTTCGGCGCCGGTCACGTCAGCGACCCCAGCAGCGGGTGGCCCGGGTTCGGCGGCAGCAGCCGGCCGGCGCCGTCGGCGATGCCGACCCGGACCAGCCAGTCCTCGAACTCGGGCGCGCGCTTGAGGCCCAGCAACTCGCGCAGGTAGAGGGCATCGTGGAACGAGGTGCTCTGGTAGTTCAGCATGATGTCGTCGGCCCCCGGCACGCCCATCACGAAAGTCACGCCGGCCGCGCCGAGCAGCGTCAGCAGCACGTCCATGTCGTTCGAGTCGGCCTCGGCGTGGTTGGTGTAGCAAACGTCGCAGCCCAGTGGCAGCCCGAGCAGCTTGCCGCAGAAATGATCCTCGAGCCCGGCGCGGATGATCTGCTTGCCGTCGTACAGGTACTCGGGTCCGATGAAGCCGACGACGGTGTTGACGAGCAGCGGCGCGTACGCCCGCGCCACTGCGTAGGCGCGCGCTTCCAGCGTCTGCTGGTCGACCCCGTGGTGCGCGCCGGCCGAGAGCGCCGAGCCTTGGCCGGTCTCGAAGTACATGACGTTGTCGCCGACGCTGCCACGTTGGAGCGATCGCGCTGCGGCGTGCGCCTCGCCCAGCAGTGCGAGGTCGATGCCGAACGCCGCGTTGGCGGCCTGGGTGCCGGCGACCGACTGGAATACCAGGTCGACCGGCGCGCCCGCGTCGATCATGCGCAGGGTGTTCGTGACGTGGGTCAGCACGCAGCTCTGGGTCGGGATCGCGTGGCGCACGATCAGCTCGTCGAGCCGGTGCACCAGACCGGTCAACGTCGCGAGGCTGTCGCTCGCCGGGTTGATGCCGATCACCGCGTCGCCGCAGCCGTACATCAGGCCGTCGAGCAGCGACGCAGCGATGCCGCGCAGGTCGTCGGTCGGATGGTTCGGCTGCAACCGCACCGACAGCCGGCCGGGCAGCCCGATCGTGTTGCGAAACCGCGTGACGACGCGGCACTTGCGCGCGACCAGGATCAGGTCCTGGTGGCGCATCAGCTTGCTGACCGCGGCGACCATCTCGGGCGTGAGGCCGGGCGCGCGCGCGGCCAGCGTCGCACTGTCGGCCGCCGGCGAGAGCAGCCAGTCGCGAAAGCTACCGACGGTCAGGTGCGCGACCGGCGCGAAGGCTTCGAGGTCGTGGCTGTCGACGATCAGCCGCGTGACCTCGTCGGTTTCATACGGGATCAGCGCCTCTCTCAGGAACTGCGAGAGCGGCACGTCGGCCAGGGCCAGGCGAGCCGCGATGCGCTCCTGCGCCGTCTGCGCCGCGATTCCGGCGAGCTGGTCGCCTGAGCGCAGCGGGCTGGCCCTGGCGAGCAGGCACCGGAGGTCGTCGAAGGCGTAGACGTGGCGGCCGACGGTGTGGGAGTAGGCCATGGGCGGATGTGCTTGCTCGCTCGGGCGCGGCGGCTTGTGCCGGCGCAGCCGGGAGGCTATCACTGAGGGGCCAAAGACCTCGGAGCTACGGAGCGGGTGCCGGCAGAAAGGCCTGCTGCTCAGGCGAACTCGGCACCGCAGACAGCTGCGACAGCCACGGCAACGCAGAGTGCTGCCAGATCTGCGAGGTTGGACTGAGCTGCGAACGCTCTGCAACGCAGCCGAGACGGATAACGACAGAGGTGGGATTCTCGGGTGCCGTGGCGTAGAGCGGCGTGCCGCACTCCGGGCAAAAGCATTGGGCGCGACGGTTCCCGCCCTGCGCAACCTTGACGTAACTCTTCGGCGTGCCACGGAGTTTGAACTTGCCAATAGGTACGGCGACAACGGCACGGAATGGCGAGCCAGACAAGACTTGACAGTCTGTGCAGTGGCACACCATCACACGCGAGGCATCGATCTCCGCCGTGAACTTGATCGAGCCGCAATGACACGCTCCGTTGATTTGCATGATGGAACCTCAGGGGCGGGTGTAGGTGTGTGACAGGTCGGGTTGGGACTATCGTGTGCCCAGTGGCCCATGCATTTTGACTTCGCTGCCGACGAGTTCGAAGGGGCCCGGTTCGGCAGGGAGAACGTCTTGTGTCGGCCTCTCACGTTCGGTGATCGCGAACCCGCCGGCGTACTTCCGCACTCTGCTGCGGTTCGCTCCGCCCTTGGTGCGAGTGTCTCGCGCATCGCAGCTTTCCGCGCCCCTGCGTCGTACCGAAGCGTCCGAAGTAGGGTCGGATTTCTTGTACTGGGGTCACCGCGCTCCCCTTCGCGACGCCTCATTATTGAGCTTTCCGTAAATCATGACAACCGTTGATGCCGTCGTGCGTTATGCCGATACTTGGGTTGAATCGGAAGCGCGAGATGGTGACGAAGCGATTGGACGAGACGGTGCGGCGGCGGGTGCGAGCGGGCCGAATGCTTCTGGCGGGCAAGACGCCGGCACAGGCGGCGC
>JBDSEG010000066.1:0-13349 GCA_039920165.1 Burkholderiaceae bacterium | reverse complement strand
GCGTGCTGCTGCTGATCGCGGCGTTCGTGCTCGACCTGGTCAAGCGCGGCGACGCCGTCGGCACCTGGCAGGATTCGCACTTCAGCTGGCGCATCCGCAGCGTGCTGTGGGCCGGCGGCCTGTACCTCGTCACGAGCTGGCTGTGGCTGCTGCTGTTCATCCCCGGCTGGATCGCCTGGTCGTTGATCTCGCTCTGGTTTCTGTACCGCGTCGTGCGGGGCTGGCTGGCGCTGGGCGACCGCAAGGCGATGCCCTCATGAGCGTTGATCCCAACTGTCTCTTCTGCAAGATCGTCGCGGGGCAGATCCCCTCCCGCAAGGCCTACGAGGACGACGAGTTGCTGGCCTTCCACGACATCTCGCCGTGGGCGCCCGTGCACGTGCTCGTCATTCCGAAGCGCCACATCACGACGCTGTACGACGTGACCGATGCCGACACGCCGATGCTCGGGCGGATGACGCGACTCGGCCCGCGCCTGATGACCGAGCTCGGCGTGACCGGCGGATTTCGCACGGTGGTCAATACCGGCCCGGACGGGCGCCAGGAGGTGCAGCACGTCCACATGCACGTCATGGGCGGCCCCCGACCGTGGGCCAAGGGCTGACCTAGAATTCCTTCATCGCCTCGTGCGCAAAGCTTCCGGAGAGTAAGTCATGGGTTCATTCAGCGTCTGGCATTGGCTGATCGTGCTGTTGATCGTCGTGCTGGTGTTCGGCACGAAGAAGCTCAAGAACATCGGCTCCGACCTCGGCGGTGCGGTCAAGGGCTTCAAGGACGGCGTGAAGGACGGCTCGACGACGGGCGCCGACGCCGCCGCGCCGACCCAGCAGGTCGGCGCGAGCAAGGCGATCGATCCGAACACGGTCGACGTGGAAGCGAAGCGCAAGGCGTGAGCCGCTCCGGCGCGCGAGCGGTTTCGCGATGATCGATTTCGGCTTCGACAAGATCGCGCTGATCGGCGCGGTCGCGCTGATCGTGATCGGGCCACAGAAGCTGCCGCGCGTCGCGCGCACTGTCGGGCACATGATCGGCAAGGCGCAGCGTTACGTGGCCGACGTCAAGGCCGAAGTCAATCGATCGATCGAGCTCGAAGAGCTGAAGAAGATGAAGACCGAGTTCGAGGATGCCGCGCGCAATGTCGAGCAGACGGTGGCGAGCGAGATCAACCAGACCACCTCCGACCTGAACCAGAGCTGGCGCGATGATGCGCTGACGGCGACGTCTGCGTTCGACCTGACGCCCTCGTTCCCGCAATACCAGCACCCGAAGAAGAACTGGCGCTTGAAGCGCGGCGCGACGCCGCAGTGGTACAAGCAGCGCGCCGGCGTGCGCATCAAGGCGCTGTCTGGCGCGGCGCGGGTGGCGCGCTTTCGGCCGCCGCGCGTCTCGCGCTAGCAGCCGATGAGCACACCCGAGGAACGCCCCGACGAACTCGCGGGCACCGAGCAGCCTTTTGTCACCCATCTGGTCGAGTTGCGCGACCGACTGATCCGCGCGGCGCTGGCGGTCGGCGTGTGCTTCGCGCTGCTGTCGATCTGGCCCGGTCCGTCCGAGCTGTACGACCTGCTGGCGGCGCCGCTCAAGGCCAACCTGCCACCTGGCACGACGCTGATCGCGACGAATGTGATCTCGCCTTTCCTGGTGCCGCTCAAGATCACCCTGCTGGCGGCCTTCATGATGGCCTTGCCAGTGGTGCTGTACCAGGTGTGGGCCTTTGTCGCGCCCGGGCTGTACAGCCACGAGAAAAAGCTCGTGATGCCGCTCGTGGTCTCGAGCACGCTGCTCTTCTTCCTCGGAGTGGGCTTTTGCTATTTCTTCGTCTTCGGCCAGGTCTTTCGATTCATCCAGAGCTTTGCGCCGAAGAGCATCACGGCGGCGCCGGACATCGAGGCCTATCTCAGCTTCGTGCTGACGATGTTCATCGCCTTTGGCGCGGCCTTCGAGGTGCCGGTGGTTGTCGTGGTTTTGGCCCGCATGGGGCTGGTGAGCATCGAGAAGCTGCGCGGGTTTCGCAGCTATTTCATCGTTCTCGCCTTCATCGTCGCAGCCATCCTGACGCCGCCCGACGTGGTCTCGCAGCTCGCCTTGGCGATCCCGATGATCCTGCTCTACGAAGTCGGCATCTGGGCCGCGCAGATCTTCATCAAGCACACCCAGGCGCCAGCCGAGGACGAAAGCAAGACGCCCGGCTGAGCGCGCCGTTCGCGGGTCTTTCTACCGCTCGCCCGGCGGATTCACGCGCTGGCGCTGCCCCACCGTGACGTTCAGGTCGATCTTGCGCTCGCCCCGCTGAACCTGGAACACGGCCGACTGCTCGGGCGTGAGTGCCGCCACTGCGTTGAGCAGCTGCACCGAGCTCGTCACGTTCTTCTCGCCGACCTTGACGACCACATCGCCCGGGCGCACGCCGCCCGAACTCGCCGGCCCGCTTTGCAGCACGCCGGTGATCAGCACGCCCTGCTTGATCGGCAGGTTCAGCGTTTGTGCGATCTCGGGCGTGAGGTCGCGCGGCTCGACGCCGATCCAGCCGCGGCGCACCTGGCCGTCCTTGATCAGGCTTTCCATCACCTGCCGCGCGGTGGTGGCCGGAATCGCGAAGCCGATCCCCATGCTGCCGCCGCTGCGCGAATAGATCGCGGTATTGATGCCGAGCAGGTTGCCGTTCGCATCGACGAGGGCGCCGCCCGAATTGCCCGGATTGATCGCTGCATCGGTCTGGATGAAATTCTCGAAGGTATTGATGCCGAGCTGGTCGCGCCCGAGGGCGCTGATGATTCCCGAGGTGACGGTCTGGCCGACGCCGAACGGGTTGCCGATCGCGAGCACCACATCACCGACCTGCAGGTCATCGGTCGCGCCGAAGGTGATTGCCGGCAGCCGGTCCAGATCGATCTTGAGTACCGCCACGTCGGTATCGGGGTCGGTGCCGATGACCTTGGCCTTCGCCTCGCGGCCGTCGGCCAACTTGACCTCGATATCGTCGGCGCCCGCGACCACATGGTTGTTGGTCAGCAGATAACCCTCGGGCGAGACGATCACGCCCGAGCCGAGACCGATCTGCGGCTCGCCCTGCTGCGGACGGCCCCGGTTGCCAAAAAAATACTGGAACACCGGATCGTCGGCACGCGGATCGCGCGCCGGCGCCTTGCTCGCCGTGATGCTCACGACCGAGGGCGATGCGCGGCGCGCGGCGGCGGCATAGCTGGTCGCGCTGCCTCCGCTCGCGGCCATCGCCACCGGCGGTACGGAGCTGATGGAAACGACCCGCGGCAGCATCGAGGTGGGCTGGCGCTGGACCCATTCGGGCTTGAGCGTGGCGACGACGAAGAGCACCGCGACGGCGACCGTGACGGCTTGGGAGAAAATGAGCCAGGTTTTGCGCATGGAGAGTGTGGCGATGACTGAGAGGGGCAGGATCGAGGCCCATCTGGACCACTTGCTCGAGGCGGGCCGCTTCAAGGATTATGGGCCGAATGGCTTGCAAGTTGAGGGCAAACCCGAGGTCCGCAAGATCGTCAGCGGCGTCACCGCGAGCCTCGCGCTGATCGAGGCCGCCATTGCCGCGCGGGCGGACGCGCTGTTCGTCCACCATGGCCTTTTCTGGCGCGGCCACGACGGCCGCATCGGCGGCTGGCTGCGCCGCCGGCTGGGCCTTTTGATGGCGCACGATGTCAACCTTTACGCGTACCACCTGCCGCTCGACGCACATCCCGAGCTCGGCAACAATGCGGGTTTCGGACGCCTGCTGGGCCTGCGCGCCGATGCGCGTTTTGGCGATCAGGAGATCGGCTTCATCGGCAGCGCCGACCCTTCGATCGCCCTGGTCGATCTTGAACAAAGGGTGCACGCGGCGACCGCGCGAGCGCCGCTCGTGGTGCCCGGCGATGGCCGCGCGCTGCAGCGAATCGCCTGGTGCACGGGTGGCGCGCAAGGCTTTTTCGAGGCCGCGATCGCGGCCGGTGCCGATGTCTATCTGACTGGCGAGATCTCCGAACCGCAGGCCCATCTGGCGCGCGAGACGGGTGTCGCCTACCTGGCCTGCGGACACCACGCGAGCGAGCGCGAGGGCGTTCGGGCGGTCGGCGAGCACCTGGCGCACGAGTTCGGGATCCAGCATGAATTCATCGATATCGCCAACCCCGGCTGAGCCGGTGCGGGCCGCTGGGGCCGCCTTGGGCGGCGCGCCGATCGCCGTCACGATGGGCGATGTCTGCGGCATCGGCCCGGAGGTCGTCGCCCAGCTTTTTCGCGAGCCTGGGAGCGCGGCGGGCGGCTTCGTCATCGGCGACCTGGCGGTAATGCGGAGCGCGGCGGCGATCACCGGCGGCATGCTGGCCCTGGCGCCGATCGAGCGCCCGGGGCAGGTGGTCGAGGTGCCGCCGCATTGCATCCCGGTCTGGTCGCCGGCCGGCTTGCCGCCCGACCTGGACCGGCTGGCGCCGGGACGCATCGATGCCCGCGCCGGCGCCGCAGCGGCCGTCTGCATCGAGGCGGCAGTGGGCCTCGCGCGCAGCGGCGAGGTCTGCGCCATCGTCACCGCGCCGATCCACAAGGAAGCACTTGCCGCGGCTGGCGTCGGCTATCCCGGGCATACCGAGATGCTGCAGGCGCTCGCCAACCCGGGCGGCACGCCGCCGCCGGTGCGGATGATGCTGGCCAACGACGAGTTGCGCACCGTGCTGGTCACGATCCATCTGTCGCTGCGCGCGGCCATCGATGCAGTGACCTTCGACGCCGTGCTCGAGACGCTGCGCATCGCCCACCGAGCGGCGGCCGGCTGGGGTCAGCCGCACCCGCGCATCGGCGTCGCCGGGCTGAACCCGCACGCAGGCGAGGGCGGCCTCTTCGGCGACGAGGAGATCCGCATCATCGAGCCGGCGATCCGCGCCGCCTGCGCCGAGGGCATCGATGCGCGCGGCCCGTTCGCGCCCGATACCGTATTCATGCGGGCGCGCCACGCGCCGGCCGCGGGTCATCCGAGCGAGTTCGACATCGTTGTCGCAATGACGCACGACCACGGCCTGATCCCGGTGAAATATCTCGGCATCGAGAACGGTGTGAACGTGACACTCGGCCTGCCATTTGTTCGAACCAGCCCCGACCACGGCACGGCTTTCGATATCGCGGGCAGCGGCCGGGCTGATCCCTCCAGCATGCGGGCCGCGCTGCGGATGGCGCGCGGCCTCCTCGCGCGCGCTTGACCCGAAACTCAGGCCGGCGTCGCGCCGGCGCGCAGGGCGGCGAGCTGCTTGCGGGCGCGCAGCGTCGCGCGCTCCATCAGGTAGGCGCTCTCGACCGCGCGCAGGCGCCCGCTCTCGCACATGCGAGCGAGCATGCGCGTCGTCATCGAGATCGTCTCCTGGTGCGCGCGCCCGCGGGTGAAGACGAAGAAGCTGCGCGCCGGACTGACATACGTCAGGCGCACCTTCTGCCACTCGTCCTTCAGCAGCATCTGGTAGGCGAAGCCGAGGTTGATGTGATCCATCAGCTGCAGGCCGCGGCTCGGCTCGGGTGGCTCGGTGCTCTGCATGTCCAGCGGCATGCTGGCGGTCGAGGCGAGCGGCACGTCGGCGCTGTTGTCGATGGCGTTCGCCGGCTCGTCGTCGAGCTCGATATCGACGGTGCGTGACCAGTCGACCGCGCTCGGCTCGACCAGCCCGACCTGCTGTGCTTCGGCGGGCGAGAAGCGCTGCTCGAGTTCGGCGTCTCCAAGCTCGGGCAGCGGATCGGACGCGGTGAGGCCCGAATCGCCCGGCACCGGAACGGCGAAGACCGCCTCGGCCTGCTTGACCATCATGTTGTAGTCGAGCTCCGACAGCGGCGCGACCTTGAGCGACTCGGCATGCGCCGGCAGCAGCTGGGCGAAGAATTCCTTCTGCGCCGCCTCGGGCCATCCGATCAGCTGCATGCCGGCGTTCAGATCCTTCATCAGCTGCGGCAGCTGCATCAGGAATTTCTTGCGCAACATCGGCGAGCCCTTGGGCTGCACGCTCATCACCAGGTCGCGGGCGGCGCGTCGGAAGCGCTTGGCCATGTCGGAATCAGCCCCGTCGCGGCGCACCGCCTGCACCAGCGCCTGGCTCCACACCTGCGAGACGAAATCGCGCAGGTACGGTTGAAGCGCCATCGGCCGCAGCCCCGCCTGCAGCGCGAGCATGTAGCGCTGCTGGACCAGAAGTTCCGACTCCTTTGCCTCGAGCGTGCTCGCCGCCGGCGTCTGCGCAGCCTCGACCTGGCTCTGCTGGGCGATGAAGTCTTCGAGCTCGCCGAGCTTGCCCGAGTACAGCTCGATCTGGTCGAAATCGCCTTCGACGATCTCTTGCACCAGCTCGCGAACGCGCTGCAGGAACTGCTTTCCCGGACCGTCCTCGAAATCGTCGAAGGCACAGGCGAGCGACGCGATGCGGTTGACGAAGCGGCGCACCGGGTGCCGGCGCGACGAGAAGAAGGTGGTGTCGTTGAGAGCGACGCGCAGCACCGGCAGCTGCAGGCGCGCGATCTGGCGCGCCATCTGCGGCGGAACCCGCGAGTCGGACAGGATCTGGTCAAACAGACTGCCGACGACGTCGATCACCATGTGGTCGAGCTTGCCGGGCGAGGCGTGCATCAGCTCTTCGCGGTGCGCGCGGATCAGGTTCACCGCCATCATGCCGACATCGCTTTCGGCGAAATTCGATGCGACCTCGTACGGTGATGCACCGGCGCCGGCTGCGCGGGGCGTGCGCGCCACGGCGTCGAGTGCGCCGGGTCCGCTGTTGAGCGCGGTCAACCGGCGCAGCAGGTGCATGAGTTGCGCGTCGGCCCGCGCCGAGGCCGGGCTCGTGGGCCCCATTTGCGCCCGGTTGCTCGTGCCTGCGCGGCCGGCCGAATAGCCGGTGCTCGCAGCATGGCTGTAGCCGCTCGGCGATCGGACCGACGCGGCACTGCCGCCGTCGAGCATCGATGCGGCGGTGGCGTTGAACTCCTCGGCGCCGCGGACCGAATTCGGGTCGCTGCGCAGGCTCGAGTAGCCGGAATTGATTCCGGGCAGCTGGTTGCCCGGTCCTTCGGATCCGCGCACGGGCGCTTCGACGCGTTGTAGTCCGCGCGCCTGCAAATCGCGCAGGATGTCGGCGTAGCAGCCCGCCATGTCGCGCGCGAGCGCCGAACCGAGTTCACGCCCGAGCAGCGCGCGCGACGGTGGGTCGTCGCTCGCGGCCTTGATGCCCGCGAGCAGCGCCGCCGCCACGACATCGGCGCGCAGCGGATTGCGTTCCTCGTCGCTGCGCCCGGGCGCGACGATCGACGCGATGTAGGCGCCGACCTCGCGTAGCTCCCACTCGGACTCCAGGCCGATCAACTGCGCGATGCGCGTGCAGGACATGCGTTCCTCGACCTCGTCGTCATCGACCAGGCTGAGCGAGCGCCAGTCGGTGGCCGCGAATTTGCGCGCCGCGCCGTCGCGCTGGGTGGTGTCCTGGACCATCTTGTCGCGCAGCGCAGAGTCGAAGCCTTCGCGAAACGGCGTTGCCTTGCGCCGCAGATCGGCCTGTGCGAGACGCATGAGGTCGCGCTCGCCCGGCCGCAATGCGGCGGCCGACGGCGGGGCGTTACAGAAGCGCTCGGCGACCGCCGCCGCCGCCTTGCCGATCTGACGGATCGCCGCCTCGAGGGCGGGATGTGCGCGGGGTGGTATGGGGGTCATCTCAGGCAGCACCG
Organism: Burkholderiaceae bacterium; assembly: GCA_039920165.1. Lineage (GTDB taxonomy): Bacteria > Pseudomonadota > Gammaproteobacteria > Burkholderiales > Burkholderiaceae_C > JBDSEG01. The sequence continues at coordinate 5,651 of JBDSEG010000066.1, read as the reverse complement.
CAACGGGAAGCGCCGGTTCGAACGAACCGTGCTTCAACGACGCGCAAGTATGGGCCCAATCGCGAATTTCCCCGCGACGGCGTATTTGTCAGCGGCGCAGCGAATCGCGGATTTCGCGCAGCAGCACGACGTCCTCGGGCGTCGCCGGGGCGGGGGCCGGCGCCTTCTTGAGGCGGTTGATCTGCTTGATCATCAAGAAGATGATGAATGCGAGGATGATGAAGTTGATCGCCACGGTGATGAAATTGCCGTAGGCGAACAGCGGCACGCCGGCCTTGCTGAGCGCCTCGTAGGTCATCGGTCCGTTGTAGCCGGCCGGTGGCGACGACAGCATCAGGAAGTAGTTCGAGAAGTCGAGCCCGCCGAGTATCTTGCCCGCGATCGGCATGATCAGATCCTTGACCATCGAGTCGACGATCTTTGCGAACGCCGCACCGATGATGACGCCGACTGCCAGGTCGACGACATTGCCCTTCATCGCAAATTCCTTGAACTCGCTCGCAAAACTCATGTTGTCCTCCGGTTGTTATGGGTCGGGCCCCCCGCGCCGCCGCGAAGTATTGCCAAGCGTGCCTCGAAGTCAAGCCGGCGAAGTCGAGCCGGGCACGCGATGTCGCAGCCGTTGCGCTGGTGAACGTCGGGTGGTCTTCGCCCAGCGCTGCGAAGCCGAAGTACCGCAAGGCCTCCGCTAGAATCCCCGGTTGACCCCGAGCCGAAGTCGCGTTGAGGAAAAGCATGAGTGAGAGCCAAGTCGATAGCGCCAAGCGCACCTGGATCGTGGCAACCGGCTGCGCTGGCGCGGTCGGGGTCGGGTTCGTGGCGGTGCCTTTCGTCGCGAGCTTCGAGCCCTCGGAGCGGGCCCGCGCTGCCGGTGCCCCGGTCGAGGTCGACATCGGTGCGCTCAAGCCGGGCGAGAAGATGACTGTCGAGTGGCGTGGCAAGCCCGTGTGGGTGGTGCGCCGCACGCCGGAGCAGCTCGCCGCTCTGCCTAAGGTCGACGCGCTCCTCGCCGATCCGAACTCGGCGCGCAAGCCGGCCGAGCTGACGCCGCCCTACGCACGCAACGAATACCGCTCGATCAAGCCCGAATTTTTCGTCGCAGTCGGCATCTGTTCGCACCTGGGTTGCTCGCCGTCGGACAAATTCACCCCCGGCGCACAGCCCTCGCTGCCTGACGACTGGGCCGGCGGCTTCCTGTGCCCCTGCCATGGTTCGACCTTCGACATGGCCGGGCGCGTCTACAAGAACAAGCCCGCGCCCGACAACCTCGAGGTTCCGCCCTACATGTATCTGTCCGACACGCGGCTGATCATCGGCGAGGACAAGAAGGCCTGACCTTCGAGCAGTCGACCCCTTCCTGCGGTTTCACGAGTAACCCCATGGCTGAATTCAAATCCGCGAGCGCCGATGCCGGCGCGGCCCGCCGCCTGTTGAACTGGGTCGACAACCGCTTCCCGGCGACCAAGCTCTTCAACGAGCACATGGCCGAGTACTACGCACCGAAGAACTTCAACTTCTGGTACGTCTTCGGCTCGCTCGCCCTGCTGGTGCTGGTGATCCAGATCGTGACCGGCATCTTCCTGGTGATGCACTACAAGCCCGACGCCAGCCTGGCGTTTGCTTCGGTCGAGTACATCATGCGCGATGTGCCCTGGGGCTGGCTGGTGCGCTACATGCACTCGACCGGCGCGAGTGCGTTCTTCATCGTTGTCTACCTGCACATGTTCCGCGGCCTCATCTACGGCAGCTACCGCAAGCCGCGCGAACTGATCTGGCTCTTCGGCTGCGGCATCTTCCTGTGCCTGATGGCCGAAGCCTTCATGGGTTATCTGCTGCCGTGGGGCCAGATGAGCTACTGGGGCGCGCAAGTCATCGTCAATCTCTTCGCCGCCGTTCCCTTCATCGGCCCGGACCTGGCATTGCTGATCCGCGGCGACTATGTAATCGGTGATGCGACGCTGAACCGCTTCTTCAGCTTCCACGTGATCGCGGTGCCGCTGGTACTGCTCGGTCTGGTGGCCGCGCACATCATCGCGCTGCACGAGGTCGGCTCCAACAACCCCGACGGCGTCGAGATCAAGCAGCACAAGGATGCGCGCGGCGTGCCGCTGGACGGCATCGCCTTCCACCCGTACTACACGGTGCACGATATCTACGCCGTCAGCATCTTCCTGATGATCTTCAGCGCGGTGCTCTTCTTCGCGCCCGAGTTCGGCGGCTATTTCCTCGAATACAACAATTTCATCCCGGCCGATCCCCTCAAGACGCCGGCCCACATCGCGCCGGTGTGGTACTTCACGCCCTACTACTCGATGCTGCGCGCGACCAACGATCTGCTGGTCAATGTGCTGTGCGCCATCGTTGCGATCGGCGCCGTGCTGGCGGTGCTGCGCGGGCGCCTCAGTGGGGCGGCCAAGGTCGGCGTGCTCGTCGCGGCGGTCGTCGCAGTCGCCTTGCTCAAGACCTTCGACGCCAAATTCTGGGGCGTGGTCGTGATGGGCGGCGCGGTCATCATCCTTTTCTTCCTGCCGTGGCTCGACCGCAGCCCGGTCAAGTCGATCCGTTATCGGCCGGGTTGGCACAAGACGGTATACGGCGTCTTCGTCTTCTTCTTTCTCGTGCTCGGTTACCTCGGCTCGCAGCCGCCCTCCGAGGCCGGCAATTACGTTTCGCAGATCGGCACGCTCTTTTATTTCGGCTTCTTCCTGCTGATGCCCTGGTGGAGTCGCCTGGGCAGCTTCAAGCCGGTGCCAGATCGCGTCACCTTCGCCGCCCATTGACGCGAAACGCGAACGCCAAAGTGAATGCCATGAAAAGAATCTTGTTGTGCTGGATGCTGTGGTTCGGCTGCCTGTTCGGCGCCGCCGCCAATGAAGGCGGCTATGCCTGGGACAAATTCCCGGTCCAGAAGCTCACGGATATGGCGGCGCTGCAGAATGGCGCCAAGCTGTTCGTCAACTACTGCCTGAACTGCCATTCGGCGGCGTCGATGCGCTACAACCGGATGCGCGACATCGGCCTCACCGAGGAACAGATCCGCAAGAACCTGCTGTTCGCCAACGACAAGATCGGCGACACCATGAAGACGACGCTCGATCCGCGCCAGGCGAAAGAGTGGTTTGGCGCGATGCCGCCCGACCTGAGCGTGATCGCGCGCTCGCGCGCCAATATCTCGATGGGCAGCGGCGCCGACTATCTTTACACCTATCTGCGCACCTACTACCGCGATCCGACCAAGGCCACCGGCTGGAACAACCTCGCATTCCCCGACGTCGCGATGCCGCATGCGTTGTGGGAATTGCAGGGCCTGCGCCGGGCCCGCTACGTCGAGGTGAAGGACGCGCACGATCCCAAGCTCACGACGCACAAATTCGACGGCTTCGAAACCATCGCGCCCGGCCAGCTCGATCCTTTGCGCTATGACGAAGCGGTGGCCGACCTGGTGGCGTATCTACAGTGGATGGGCGAGCCCGCGCAGGGCAAGCGCGTCCAGATCGGGGTGTGGGTGCTGATATTCCTCGGCATCTTCACCATCTTCGCCTGGCGCTTGAATGCCGCGTACTGGAAAAACGTGAAATGAGCGTTGTCCGGCCTGTCGCTCGATCGAGGGCGGCGGGTATCGCACGGCGTGGCCTGTTGGCCCCGTGCCTTCCGAATCGAATCGCTTTTCACCTTTTAAAGAAAGTCCGCCGCCATGATGGTGCTCTACTCCGGAACGACCGACCCTTACTCGCACCGCTGCCGATTCGTCTTGTTCGAAAAAGGCATGGACTTCGAGATCCGCGATGTCGACCTCTTCGCCAAACCGGAAGATATCGCGCTGATGAACCCGTACAACGAGGTCCCCATCCTCGTGGAGCGCGATCTCATCCTGTACGAATCGCACATCATCAATGAGTACATCGACGAGCGCTTTCCACATCCTCAATTGATGCCGGGTGACCCGGTGGCGCGGGCGCGGGTGCGCCTGTTCCTCTTCAATTTCGAGAAGGAACTGTTCGCCCACGTCAATGTGCTGGAGGGCCGCGGCGTCAAAGGCACCGACAAGCAGCTGGAAAAGGCACGCTCGCAGATCCGCGACCGTCTCACTCAGCTCGCGCCGATCTTCCTGAAGAACAAGTACATGCTCGGCGACGATTTCTCGATGCTCGACGTCGCCATCGCACCGCTGCTGTGGCGCCTGGACTACTACGGTATCGACATGTCGAAGAACGCCGTCCCGCTGCTCAAATATGCCGAACGCATCTTCTCGCGCCCGGCGTATATCGAAGCGCTGACGCCGTCCGAGAAGGTGATGCGCAAATAGCCGGGCTGCGCACCGACGTGTTACCCATCGACGCATGAACAGTCCGCCGATCGCGCCCGCCACGTCCGGCACGCCCACGCGTCCGTACCTGATCCGTGCCCTGCACGACTGGTGCACCGACAACGGCTTCACGCCGTACGTCGCGGTCTTCGTCGATGCGACGGTGCAAGTGCCGATGGAGTACGTCAAGAACAACGAGATCGTTCTTAACGTCGGCTTCGAAGCGACCAGCGCCTTGAAACTAGGCAACGAAGCGATCGAGTTCAAGGCGCGCTTCGGTGGCTCGTCGCGCGAAATATGCGTGCCAGTCGACCACGTGATCGCCATCTATGCGCGCGAGAACGGGCAGGGCATGGCGTTTCCGATGCCGTCCGATTCGACGACCACCGGGCCGGCGTCGACGGGTGCGGCCGCCGCCACCATCGCGACCCTGCCGCGCGGTCCTCGGCTGGCGTCGAGCGATTCAGGCCTGGGCGCCAGCGTGCCGTCGCACGTCGATTCGAGCGCGAATGTCTCGCCTCCTCCGGGCACCGATCCGCCATCGGGCCCGCGCCCTTCACTCAAGCGAATCAAGTAGCGCGCTGCCATACTCTTCACCCGCGCGTTGTTCTTGCTCGTTTCTCGCCCCCGCCGGCTTAGCTCAGTTGGTAGAGCACCCGCCTTGTAAGCGGAAGGTCGTCAGTTCGATCCCGACAGCCGGCACCAGTGAAGCCCCGCAAGTCGGCGCACAAAGACTCAGGCCCATAGGTGAATCAAGCACTTAGGGGCCTTTTTCATGACACGAGGGCGCACAAGGGGGCTAGACAGCGGGGGAACAGTGGGGGAACATCCGGGGGAACAAAACCCGATTTACCCCTACCCCGGGGGAACAGCGTTCCCCCGCCCCCGCCATGCTCACCGACACCGCCTGCAAAAACGCGACTTGCCCCGAGGGAAAGGCCCGGCACCGCCTGGCCGACTCTGGCGGGCTGTACCTGGAGATCGCGCCCAACGGTTCGCGCCGCTGGTTTGCGAAGTACCGGCACGGCGGGAAGGAGCGCCGGATCGCGTTTGGCAGCTACCCGAGCGTTTCCCTGAAGGCCGCCCGTGCCGAGTGCGACAAGGCGCGCAAGCTGCGCCAGTCGGGCGCCGATCCGGTGCTTTCCCGCAAAGCCGACAAGCTGAACAAGAGCGCGAGCAACGCCACGAACTTCGAGGCTGTGGCGAGCGAGTTTCACGCAACGCAGCGCAGCGGATGGAGCGATACCTACGCTGCCAAGTGGCTCCGGCTGATGGAGCGCGATCTGTTCCCGTGGCTCGGCGCGTTGCCGCTCAAGGACGTGGCCGCGCCGGTTCTGCTGTCTGC
>JBDSEG010000065.1:0-19474 GCA_039920165.1 Burkholderiaceae bacterium | reverse complement strand
CGGTCGCAACCGCGATCGCCGCCAGCGCATTGAGCACGTTGTGCTCGCCGGGCAGGTTCAGGCGCACGTCGATGTCGGGCATCTGCACGCCGTTGCGCCGGCGCACCGTGAAGCGCATCGTGCCGGCATCGGCCTGCACGTCGACCGCACGCACCATCGCGTCCTCGCCCAGCCCGTAGGTGACGACCGGGCGCGAGATCATCGGCATGATCGAACGCACGCCGGGGTCGTCGCTGCACAGGACGGCTGCGCCGTAGAACGGCATGCGGTGGATGAAATCGACGAAAGCCTGCTTGAGGCGCGCGAAATCGTGGCCGTAGGTTTCCATATGGTCGGTGTCGATATTCGTCACCACCGCCATCACCGGCATCAGGTTCAGGAACGAGGCGTCCGACTCGTCGGCCTCGACCACGATGTAGTCGCCCTTGCCCAGGCGCGAATTGGCACCGGCCGCCGCGAGCCGTCCACCGATCACGAAGGTCGGGTCGAGCCCGGCCTGCGCCAGCACGCTCGTCACCAGGCTCGTCGTGGTCGTCTTGCCGTGCGTGCCGGCGATCGCGATGCCCTGCTTCAGCCGCATCAGCTCGGCCAGCATGACGGCGCGTGGCACCACCGGCACGCGCTTCGCGCGCGCCGCCATCACTTCCGGGTTGGACGCATCCACCGCGGTCGACGTGACGACGGCATCGGCGCCTTCGATCTGCGCAGCCGAATGGCCGACGAAGGTGCGGATGCCGAGCGACGCGAGCCGCGCGAAAGTAGGACTCACGTTCTGGTCCGAACCCGACACCACATAGCCAAGGTTGTGCAGGATCTCGGCGATCCCACTCATGCCGACGCCGCCCACGCCGACGAAGTGGATGTGCTTGACGGCGTGCTTCATGCGGCCACCAGCCGTTCGATCTCGTCGGCCACCCGCGCCGCCGCCTTCGGCCGGGCCAGGCTGCGCGCCTTGACCGCCATGCCCAGCAGCGCCGCGCGGGTCAGACTCGTCAGCAGGTCGGCGAGCCGGCGCGGCGTCAGCTCGGCCTGCGGCAGGTGGATCGCGCCATCCTGCCCCGCCAGCCACTGCGCGTTGTCGCGCTGGTGCGAGGTGGTGCTGACGACGAGCGGCACCAGCACCGAGGCGACCCCGGCCGCGCACAGCTCACTCACCGTCACCGCACCGGCGCGACAGACGATCACGTCGCAATCGGCGAGCCGGCGTGCCATGTCGTCGATGAAGGGCAGCACCTCGGCATCGATGCCGCCTTGTCGATAGGCCGCAACCACCGCCTCGAAATGGTCCTTGCCGGTCTGCTGCACGACGCGCGGACGCTGCCCTGCGTCGATCAGCGCGAGTGCCTGCGGCACGCATTCGTTGAGCACCTTCGCGCCCAGGCTGCCGCCGACCACGAGCAGCCGCAGCGCGCCCCCACGTCCTTCGAAACGTTGCTGCGGAGGCGAGACACCCTCGATCTCGGCGCGCACCGGATTGCCCGTGACGACCGCGCGCCTGACCGCATGCGCCGCGGGTCCGTCGAAGCCGAAGCAGACCCGATCGGCCACCGGCAGCAGGGCCTTGTTGCTCATCAGCAGCGCCGCGTCGGCATTGACCAGCACCAGCGGCTTGCCGAGCAGCGAGGCCATCAGCCCGCCGGGAAAACAGACATAGCCGCCCATGCCGATCACCGCATTCGGGCCACGCCGGCGCAGGATGCGCAGGCAACTCCAGAACGCGCCGAGCAGCCGCATGCCACCGGTCAGCGTGTGCAGCAAGCCCTTGCCGCGCAGTCCCGAGAAGGCGATCGCATCGAGCGCGATCCCGCTCGCCGGAACGAGCTGGTTCTCCATCCCGTGCGTCGTCCCGAGCCAGCTCACGCTCCAGCCGCGCGACTGCATCTCGCGTGCAACGGCGAGGCCGGGAATGACGTGCCCACCGGTGCCCGCGGCCATGACGACGAGGTGCTTCATGCGTCGGGCTCGACGCATAAAAAGCCTTTACCGCGAAGGCGCAAAGGACACGAAGATCGCAAAGGAAAAGCTTGAATGAATTTCCTTTGTGTCCTTCGCGTCCTTTGCGCCTTAGCGGTGAGAAATTTGCAGTTCACGCGCGGCCTCCGCGCATGAGCTGCCGATTCTCGATGTCGACTCTCACGACGACCGCCAGTGCCACCAGCGACATCAGCATCGCCGAGCCGCCGTAGCTGACCAGCGGCAAGGTGAGGCCCTTGGTCGGCAGCACGCCGAGGTTGACGCCGATATTGATGAAGGCCTGGCCGCCGAACCAGATGCCGATGCCTTGCGCATACAGCCCAGCGAAGACGCGGTCGAGCGCGACCGCCTGGCGCCCGATGTGGAAGATGCGCCGGGCGAGCCAGAAGAAGGCGAAGATGACCGCCGCGACCGCGACGAAGCCGAGTTCTTCGCCAACGACGGCGAGCAGGAAGTCGTTGTGCGCCTCGGGCAGGTAGTGCAGCTTCTCGACGCTGGCGCCCAGGCCCTGGCCGAAGATCTCGCCGCGGCCGAAGGCGATCAGCGAGTGCGACAGTTGATAGGCCTTGCCGAGGGTGTACTTCTCGTCCCACGGATTCAGGTAGGCAAAGATGCGCTCGCGCCGCCACGGGCTCGCACTGATCATCAAGACGAAGGCGCCCAGCAACACGCCGGTGATGAGCACGAACATGCGGCCGTTCACGCCGCCCAGAAAGAGGATGCCCATCGCGATCAGCGCGATGACGAGGAAGGCTCCCATATCGGGCTCGGCCAGCAGGAGCAGGCCGACGAAGCCGATCGCGATCGCCATCGGAATGACGGCGCGCCAGAAATTCTCGCGCGCCTCCATCTTGCGCACCATATAGCCGGCCGCGTACATCGCCATCGCCACCTTGGCGAGTTCGGACGGCTGGAAATTGATGACACCCAGGGGAATCCAGCGGTGCGCGCCCTTCAGGCCGCGGCCGAGGAAGAGCACCGCGAACAGCAGCACGATGGCGCCGATGAAGATCCACGGCGACCAGCGCTCCCACACCTTCATCGGCACCTGCAGCACGGCAAGTGCGAGCACGAAGCCGAGGCCGATCGCGAGCAGCTGGCGCGACAGATAGTGGCTCGGGCTGTAGCCGGCCAGCGCCGGGTTGTCGGGCAGCGCGATCGAAGCGCTGTAGACCATCACGATGCCGAGAGACATCAGCGCGATGACCACGCCCACGAGAGTCTGGTCGAAACCGAGCAGACGCGCCGGCTCGCCGCTGCCGACCTGGATCCAGTCACGCACCGGGACCGCTTCGGATGCCGCCGCGGCCTTTCGTCCGGGCAGGCGCGCGCGCAGATTGTCGAGCACCGCATTCATGCGATCACCCCGCCGTGCTCATGCACGATCGCCTCGACCTCGGCGACGAAGACCTCGGCGCGGTGGCCGTAGTTGCGGAACATGTCCAGGCTCGCGCAGGCCGGGCTGAGCAGCACGGCGTCGCCGGGACGCGCCTGCTCGAAGCACCAGCGCGTGGCGGCCTGCAGCGTGTCGAAGCGCTGCATGGGAACAAAGGTCGATGCGAGCGCGGCCTCGATGCGCGCCGCGTCGCGGCCGAGCGTCGCGACCGCGCGCGCATGCTGGCGCACCGGCGCGGCCAGCGGCGCGAAATCCTGCCCCTTGCCGTCGCCGCCGAGGATGACCGCGAGCTTGGCCGGGGCACGGTCCTGGCCCAGCCCGACCAGCGCGGCGACGGTGGCGCCAACGTTGGTTCCCTTGCTGTCGTCGAAGGCCTCGACGCCGTCCAGGCTCGCGACCGGCGCAACCCGGTGCGGCTCGCCGCGGTATTCGCGCAGCGCATGCAGCATCGGCGCGAGCGGGCAGCCGACCGCGGTCGCCAGCGCCAGCGCGGCCAGCGCATTCGCGGCGTTGTGCCGGCCGCGAACGCGCAGCGCATCGGCAGGCATCAGACGCTGGATGTGCAGTTCCTCGGCCGCGCGGCCACGGGCCCGGCGCAGGGACGGATCGGCCTCCAGCGCCCGCACCAGCCACGCCATGCCGTGCTCGACCAGGACGCCGTAATCGCCCGCATGGCGCGGTGCATCGAGGCCGAATCGCACGACCTCGCGCGCAATGAATTTCGGCGCACGGGGCTTGGCCGTCACGGGAGCCACCGGCACCATCGCCTCGACCGCCGGATCGTCGCGGTTGACGACCATCACCGCGCGGCTGCCGAAGACGCGCGCCTTGGCCTGCCCGTAAGCCGCCATCGAGCCGTGCCAGTCGAGATGGTCCTCGCTGAGATTCAGCACGGTGGCGGCGTGCGGTTCGAAGCCGGCCGCCTCGTGCAGCTGAAAGCTCGACAGTTCGAGCACCCAGGCTTCGGGCAACGACTCGGCAGCAGCGTCGGCATCGAGCGCATCGGCGAGCGTCTGCAGCATCGTCGGTCCAATATTGCCGGCCACCGCGACGCGCAAGCCGACGCGCGCCATCAGCGCGGCGGTCATCGCGGTGGTGGTGGTCTTGCCGTTGGTCCCGGTGACGGCGACGAGCTTGGGGTCGTAACCCCGTTCGGCCTTCAGCTGCGCGAGCGCGACGGCAAAGAGATCGAGCTCGCCCCCCACCGGCACGCCGGCATTCAAGGCGACGCCGATGCGCGCATCGTCCGGCGCGAGGCCAGGGCTCTTGAGGACGAGTGTCACGCCGGCCAGCGCCTTCGCGTCGAGCTCGCCCGTGATGCGCAGCGCGTCCGGCACATCGCGCGCGAACGCAGCGTCGTTCGGCGCCTGCTCGCGCGAATCCCAGGCCCGAACCGAAGCGCCGCGGCGCGCGCACCAGCGCGCCATCGCCAGGCCCGATTCGCCCAGGCCGAGCACGAGTGCGCAGGTGGTGTGGTCGATATCCATCAGCGCAGCCTCACCGCAACTTCAAGCTCGCCAGCCCGACCAGGCACAGCAGCATGGTGATGATCCAGAAGCGCACCACGACCTGGGTCTCCTTCCAGCCCGATTTCTCGAAGTGGTGGTGCAGCGGCGCCATCTTGAGGATGCGCCGGCCGGTGCCGTATTTCTTCTTGGTGAATTTGAACCACGAGACCTGCGCCATCACCGACAGCGCCTCGGCGACGAAGACGCCGCCCATGATTCCGAGCACGATTTCCTGGCGCGTGATAACCGCGATGGTGCCCAGCGCGCCGCCCAGCGACAGCGCGCCCACGTCGCCCATGAAGACTTGCGCCGGATGGGTGTTGAACCACAGGAAGGCGAGGCCGGCGCCGGCCATCGCGGCGCAGAAGACGAGCAGCTCGCCGGCACCCGGGATATACGGAAAGATCAGGTAGCGGCTGTAGACCGAGCTGCCGGTGACGTAGGCGAAGACGCCCAGCGCCGAGCCGACCATCACGACCGGCATGATCGCCAGCCCGTCCAGCCCGTCGGTCAGGTTCACGGCATTGCTCGCACCGACGATGACGAAATAGGTGAGCGCGATGAAGCCGAAGACGCCGAGCGGATAGCTCACGGTCTTGAAGAACGGCAGCATCAGGTCGGCCTTGGGCGGCAGGTCGTTCGAGAAGCCGCTCTGGACCCAGCGCAGGAAGAGTTCGAGCACGCGCAGGTTCGAGGTCTCGCTGACGCTGAACGCGAGATACAGCGCCGCGACGAGGCCGATCAGCGACTGCCAGACGAATTTCTCGCGCGATCGCATGCCCTCGGGGTCCTTGCCGACCACCTTGCGGTAGTCGTCGACCCAGCCGATGGCGCCGAAGCCGAGCGTTACGATCATCACGATCCACACGAAGCGGTTGCTCCAGTCGAACCACAGCAGGGTCGAGATGCCGATCGCGATCAGGACCAGCACGCCGCCCATGGTGGGCGTGCCGGTCTTGGCGATGTGCTCTTGCACGCCGTAGTCGCGCACCGGCTGGCCGATCTTCATCAAGGTCAGGCGGCGGATCACCCACGGCCCGAAGGCGAGGCCGATCAGCAGCGCCGTCATCGCCGCCATCACGGCGCGGAAGGTCAGGTACTGGAAGACGCGAAAGAAGCCGAACTCCGGCGACAACGTCTGCAGCCACGCGGCCAGGCTAAGCAGCATGGGCGCTCCTGAATTTCGCCAGGCTAAGCAGCATGGATGTCCCCCGGTCTGCCGGGCAGCAGCGCCTGCACGACGCGCTCCATCTGCATGAAGCGCGAGCCCTTGACGAGTACGGCGCCGCACTCGGGCGCCTGCGCCAGCGCGGCGAGCAATTCGTCGACCGAGTCGAAATGGCGCGCTCCGTCGAAGGCCGCGGCGGCGTCCCGGCACAAGGCACCGACGGCCCACAGCGCGTCAAGGCCGCGCGCCTTCGCATAGGCGCCGGCCTCGGCGTGATAGGCCGGGCCGTTCGCTCCGACCTCGCCCATGTCGCCGAGCACCAGCCAGCGCGGCCCGGGCAGCGCGGACAGCACGTCGATCGCGGCGCGCACCGAGTCGGGGTTGGCGTTGTAGCTGTCGTCGATCAGCGTGACGCGCCGTCCGGCGCGCTCGAACGATTTGACTTGCGAGCGACCCTTGACCGCTTCGAAGCCCGCGAGACCGGCGCCGATCGCTTCGAGCGGGCAGCCCGCGGCAAGCGCGCAAGCGGCGGCGGCGAGGGCGTTACTGACGTTGTGACGGCCCGCGACATCGAGGCGCAATTCGAGCGATCCGTCCGGCGTGCGCAGCGCAACGTCCCAGTGGTCGGTGCGCCACAGCGCGGTGCAGCCGACATCGGCCGGCGCATCCAGGGCGAAGCTCAGCACGGCTCGCGCACCGGCAAGGTCGCGCCACACACCGGAGTGCGCATCGTCGGCCGGGAAGACCGCCACACCGTCGTCGGCGAGCGCTTCGATCACGCTGCCGTTCTCGCGCGCGACCGCTTCCACGCTGGCCATGAATTCCTGGTGCTCGCGCTGGGCGTTGTTGACGAGGGCGACAGTCGGCGCGGCCAGCGCGGCCAGAACCGCGATCTCGCCTGGGTGGTTCATGCCGAGCTCGATCACCGCGCTCGAATGGCCCGGGCGCAGGTGCAGCAGGGTCAGCGGCACGCCGACATGGTTGTTCAGGTTGCCGCGCGTCGCGAGCGACCCATCGCCGTGCCACGCCCGCAGGATGCTCGCGACCATCTGCGTCACGGTCGTCTTGCCGTTGCTGCCGGTCACGGCCACCAGCGGCAGCGTGAAGCGTGCGCGCCAGGCACCGGCCAAGGCGATCAACGCCGCGCCGCTGTCGTCGACCTCGACGCCGGGCAGGCCGGCCGCGGCGAGACCTCGTTCGGCGAGGGCCCCAACCGCGCCGCTTTGCTTAGCCTCATCGAGAAAATCGTTCGCATCGAAGCGCTCGCCGCGCAACGCGACGAACAGGTCGCCGGCTTGCAGGCTGCGCGTATCGCTGTGCACGCGATCGACGACGACCGAGCCGTCGCCGACCAGACGCGAACCCGGCAGCAGCGCGTGCAGTTGCGCGAGCGTCGCCATCGCCGTCATTCGCAATCTCCCGAACGCGCCTGCAAGGCCGCGCGCGCCTGTGCGAGATCGGAGAACGGGCGCTTCACGCCGCGCACCTCCTGGTAATCCTCATGGCCCTTGCCGGCGACGAGGATCACATCGGCGGCGGCGGCGTCGCGCACCGCCTCGCGGATCGCCTTGGCCCGGTCCTCGATCACCTTGACGCGCTCCTGGCTGCCAGCGAGCCCAGCGACGATCTGCAGCAGGATGAAGGCCGGGTTCTCGTCGCGCGGGTTGTCGCTGGTCAGCACGACGCGTTGCGCGAGGCGCTGCGCGATCGCGCCCATCAGCGGACGCTTGCCGGCGTCGCGGTTGCCGCCGCAGCCGAATACGCAGACCAGCGCGCCGCCGCGCTCGGCAGCGAACGGCTGCAAGGCAGCAAGCGCCTTCTCGAGCGCATCCGGCGTGTGCGCGTAGTCGACCACGACCTGTGGCCCCGCGCCGGCGAACGGCACGCGCTGCATGCGGCCTGGCACCGGCGTGAGTTGCGACAGCACGTTTGCGATGTCGGCGAGTCCATGGCCCAGCGCGCGCAACGCACCGATCACGCCGAGGAGATTGGCGACGTTGTAGCCGCCGATCAACGAAGTCGAAACACTCGCACTCGCACTGCCCTCGACGACGTCGAAGCGCAGTCCGCCGCCCGCATGGCCCACATCGCGAGCGCGCAGGCGGGCGTCGCTGCGGGTCGAGTAGGTCCACAAATCGACGCGGCCGCGCGCGAGTTCTTCGGCCAGTCCGGCACCCTGCACATCATCGAGATTGATCACCGCGGCGGCGAGACCCGGCCAGTCGAAGAGCGCTCGCTTGGCCTGCCAGTACGCCGCCATGTCGCCGTGGTGGTCGAGGTGGTCCTGCGTGAAATTGGTGAAGAGGGCCACATCGATGTGCGTGCCCGCCAGACGATCCTCGGCGAGTCCGATCGACGAGGCTTCGATCGCGCACGCCCGATGGCCTCGCTCGACGAAGCCATGCAGCGCGGCCTGCAGCGCGACCGGGTCGGGCGTGGTGAGGCCGGTCGACTCGATCCCTCCATCGGGTTCACCGATCCCGAGCGTGCCGATCACGCCGCAGCGTGAACCGAGGCGGGTCAGCGCCTGCGCGGTCCACCAGGCGGTCGAGGTCTTGCCGTTGGTACCCGTGCTCGCGACCATCTTCAAGCGCCGGCTCGGCTCGCCGAAGAAGGCGCTCGCGATCGGCCCGGTCTTCGACTTCAGCGAGGGCAGCGCGGCGATACGCGGATCGTCGAAGCTGTAAGCGGCGACATCCTGTGCCTCGACCAGGCACGCCGCAGCGCCTGCCTGCAGCGCCGCGCCGACGAAGCTGCGCGCGTCGCGCGTGCGGCCCGGCCAGGCGATGAAGGCGCCGCCAGCGGCGACCTTGCGGCTGTCGCTGGCAAGCGAACGTGCGCCGCGCACCGCGAGCCAGGCCGTCGCCTCCTGCACCGACTCGAGCCGGGCCAGCGCCATCAGAAGCTCTCCTCGACCGCGGGGATATCGCGCGTGACGATCTGCGGCTTGACCTCGAGGTCGGGCGCAACACCCATCATGCGCAGCGTCTGCTGCACCACTTCGCTGAACACCGGCGCGGCAACCGCACCGCCGAAATACTGGCCGGCGGTCGGCTCGTCGACCATCACCGCGACGACGATGCGCGGGTTGCCGATGGGCGCCATGCCGACGAACCAGGAGCGGTATTTCTTCGACGCGTAGCCCTTGCCTTCCTGCTTGTGCGCGGTGCCCGATTTCCCGCCCACCGAATAGCCCATCACCTGCGCCTTCGGGGCGGTGCCGCCCTGCCCCGCGGCGAGCTGCAGCATGGCGCGGATCTGGCCCGCGGTCTTGGCCGAGATGATGCGCTGGCCAGGCCCGGCTTCGGTCGTGCGGACCATCGACGCCGGGATCAGTTCGCCGTCATGCGCGAACAGGGTGTAGGCGCGCGCGAGTTGGAACAGCGACGTCGACAGGCCGTAGCCGTAGGCCATCGTCGCCTGCTCGATCGGGCGCCAGCTCTTGTACGGACGCAGCCGTCCGGTCACTGCGCCGGGGAAGGCGATCTGCGGCTTCTGGCCGAAGCCGACCTGGGTATACATGTCCCACATCTCGCGCGGCTGCATCGTCATCGCCATCTTGACGGTGCCGACGTTGCTCGACTTCTGGATCACCTGCTCGACCGTCAAGGCGCCATACACATGAGCGTCGCTGATGGTCGAGCCGGTGATCGTCAGCCGCCCGGGTGCGGTATTGATGACGGTCTGCGGCGTGACTCGCCCTGACTCGAGCGCGATCGAGACTATGAAGGGCTTCATCGTCGAGCCGGGTTCGAAGGTATCGGTCAGGGCCCGGTTGCGCAGCGCACCGCCGGCGAGGTTGTGCCGGTCACCGGGCGAATAGCTCGGGTAGTTGGACAGCGCGAGCACTTCGCCGGTCTTCACGTCGAGTACGACCACGCTGCCGGCCTTGGCCTTGTTGCCGATGACCGCGTCGCGCACCCGCTGGTAGGCGAAGAACTGGACCTTCGAGTCGATGCTGAGCCGGATATCCTTGCCGTCGACCGGCGCGGCGCTGTCGCCGATATCCTCGATCACTTTGCCCAGGCGGTCCTTGAT
The DNA here is from genome assembly GCA_039920165.1 of Burkholderiaceae bacterium. Classification (GTDB taxonomy): domain Bacteria; phylum Pseudomonadota; class Gammaproteobacteria; order Burkholderiales; family Burkholderiaceae_C; genus JBDSEG01. The sequence continues at coordinate 9,390 of JBDSEG010000065.1, read as the reverse complement.
CACGCGCCGCGTGCCGTTGCGGCCCGCGAGGTCCTTCTGGAACGCGAGCTCGATGCCCTCCTGGCCCTTGTCCTCGATATTGGTGAAGCCCACCACGTGCGCGGCCGCCTCGCCTTCGGGGTAGCGGCGCTTGTATTCGCGAACCTCGTGCAGGCCCTTGACCTTGAGCGCGAGCGCACTGCGCGCGACCTCGTCGTCGACCTGGCGCGACAGCCAGACGAAATTCGGGCTCGCATCGAGCCGGCCGTCGAGCTCGATCGTCGTCATGCCAAGCAGCTTGGACAACTGGCGCCGCTGGACGGCGTCGGCGCCGAAATCCTTCGGGATCGCCCACAGCGAGGGCGCGGGGACGCTGGCCGCGAGGATCAGGCCGTTGCGGTCGAGGATGCGGCCGCGGCTGGCCGGCAGCGTGAGCGTGCGCGCATAGCGGATCTCGCCCTGCCGCTGGAAGAACTCGGGGTTGAGCACCTGCACATAGAGCGCGCGGCCGAGCAGCACACAAAAGCCCGCACCGACCAGTCCGACCAGCAGCTTGGAGCGCCAAGGCGGGGTCTTGGCGGCGAGCAGCGGGCTCGTCGCATAGCTCACGCTGCGCACGCTCGCGGCGCCGCTGCGCGGCTGGCGGCGGCGCTCGCCGCGGCCGTCGCGGGGAGACTGGCGACGATCGCTCACTCGGGCACCCTCCGGCATGGGCAGCGAAGGGGCCCCTTTGTGGTCCGTGCCGGCGTGGCCCGCAGAGGGGCCAGGCGTGCGCCAGGCAAGGCCCGTCCGCAGGGACAGGCCTTGGCCAGAGGAACTCCCGCCAAGCGGGAATGAACCCCTTCGGGCGGCCGGGCGAGGCTCATGGAGCGCCCGCCACCGCCGAGGCGGGTTTCGGGCGACTCACGTACTGGGTCACGGCCGGCGTGGCGCTGCGCATCGCGAGCTTGTCACGCGCGGTTCGTTCGACCAGCAGCGGTGTCGCCTGCGACTGCCGCTCGGTCTTGAGCCGCTCGTGATCGGAACTCAGTACGCGCTCCTCGGCCTGGGCGCGGTCGAGCTCGGCGAAGAGCCGGCGCGAGTCGTACGCGACCCGGACCAAATAGACGCTGCTGAACAGAAGCACGACCAGCAGCAGCAGGTTCAGGCGCGTCACTGGACAGCCTCCCGCAGCGGCACGGCAGTGCGCTGCGCGACGCGCAGGACCGCCGAGCGCGCGCGCGGATTGGCGCGCAGCTCGGTCTCGCGCGGCTTGATGCGGGCGATCGCGCTCAGGCGGTGCGGCTTGGCGGGGGCGAACGGCGCACGCCGGTCGACCTCGCTGCGGCTTTCACGCGCGATGAAGGTCTTGACGATGCGGTCTTCGAGCGAATGAAAACTGATCACCACCAGCCGCCCACCCGGCGCCAGGCATTCGAGCGCCGCGTCGAGACCCTGACGAAGTTCGTCGAGCTCAGCGTTGACGAAGATGCGCAGCGCCTGGAAGGTGCGCGTCGCCGGATCCTGCCCCGGCTCGCGCGTCTTGACGGCGCGCGTGACGATCGCCGCCAACTCGGCGGTGGTCGCAAGCGGCGGCAGCGCGGCGCGCCGCGCGACCAGCGCCCGGGCGATCTGCCCTGCGAAGCGCTCCTCGCCGAAATCGCGGATCACGCCGGCGATCTCGCGCTCGTCGGCGCGCGCCAGAAACTGCGCCACGCTCTCGCCGCGGGTCGGGTCCATGCGCATGTCTAGCGGGCCGTCGAAGCGAAAGCTGAAGCCGCGTGCCGGCTCGTCGATCTGCGGCGACGACACGCCGAGGTCGAACAGAAGCCCGTCGATGGGCCCGATGCCGGCCTCGGCCAGCGTCTGCGCGAGCGTCGAGAAGCGCGCGTGGCGGATGGAAAAACGCGGGTCCGAAACCCGCGTCGCACCGAGGGTCGCGGCCCGGATCGCATCCGGATCGCGGTCGATCGCGAGCAACCGGCCGCGTGGCGACAAACGCGCGAGCAAGGCCCGGCTGTGGCCGCCGCGGCCAAAGGTCGCATCGACATAGATGCCGTCGGGCGTCGTCACGAGCGCGTCGATCGCTTCTGCGAGGAGCACGGTGACATGCTCGCGCGCCGGCGCGGAGGCGAAAGCGGCCGGATCGACCATCAGAAGCTGAAACTCTTGAGCGAGTCGGGCATCGGCGTCTGCATCACCTGCGCCTCGTGCTCTTTGTGTCGCTGCGCATCCCACAGCTCGAAGTGGCTGCCCATGCCGATCAGCATCACGTCGCGCACCAGGCCGGCGGCGCTGCGCAATTCGGGCGCGATCGGCAGCCGCGACGAGGCGTCGATCTCGACGTCCATCGCATTGCCGAGGAAGACCCGTTTCCAGCCGGCCGCCTCCATCGGCAGCGCGGCGACCCGATCTCGAAAACCCTCCCACGCCGGACGCGGGAAAATCATCAGCGAACCGACCGGATGCTTGGTGACGGTGAGTTGGCTCACGCCCATGGCCGACAGGAGTTCGCGGTGTCGGGCAGGCATGGAGAGCCGACCTTTGCCATCCAAGGTCAACGCCGCCGGCCCCTGGAACACAATAATCGCCACAAAATCCTACAAAAGTGCACTTTGCGCCACTTTAGCGGAGCGGATTCGGCCGGTCAATGACGGAGCGAAGAAAAATCAATGGAATCAATCACTTACGGGTAACTTTTCAATGCCGCCTTTCAGGAAAAATTCGTTCATAAATAAGGACTTGCGGGAGGCAGTGAAAGTCAAGGCTTAGATACGTCTCGGGTTTTCCGTCCGCTCGGTGCACGAACGACGTCCTAGCTAGCGTCGCGACTTCCGCGGTTTCGATCCGGAACCACCAGCTTTTCACACCCATCCGCCCGGTTGCGCGCCATCTTCGAACCCACTCGCGGCCCAACCGTGTTCGAATCCATCGCTGCCAGGATCCACCCATGCCCTCTCTCGCCAACATGAAATTCGAGCCCGCCTGGCTGCGCGGCCTCGGGCGAGCCGTGCTGGCGCTGGGACTGGCGCGCAGCGCCCTCGCGATCACCCTGCTGGCGAGCTTCGCCGGCATGGCTCTGGCGCAGCTGGTCATCACGCTGCTCGGCCACGGCGACCGCTGGATCGCCGGCGGCACGACCTTGCTGTGCACGCTGCTCGTCGCGCCGCCGCTCGCCTTCGGGGCACTGCGCCTCGTCTTTGCGCTCGAGCAGGCGCGCCGCCAGCTCGACATCCTCGCCACCACAGACGACTTGACCGGGCTGTTCAACCGACGCCATTTCATGCGCGTCATCGAAGCCGAGTGGGATCGCGCCAAGCGCTACGGCAGCACCGCCTCGCTGCTGCTCATCGACGTCGACCATTTCAAGCAGGTCAACGATACGCACGGCCATCTGTGCGGCGACGAACTGCTGCGCCGCATCGCCGCGTCGACGACTGAACTGCTGCGCCAGCCGGACGTGCTGGCGCGCTTCGGCGGGGAAGAATTCATGGTCTTCCTACCGCATACCGACACGCTCGGCGCGGTGGATGTCGCCGAACGCATCCGCGAGCGCGTCAAGGGCCTTGTGCTCGATTGGCAGGGGCGCCAGGTCACGACCTCGGTGAGCATCGGCGTGGCGCCGCTGCGCATCGAGATGCCGTCGCTCGACTTCCTGCTGCACGAGGCCGATACGGCGCTCTATACCGCCAAGGCCGATGGACGCGACCGCGTGCGCGCGATCCCGCTGACCTCGTTGCGCAAGGGCGCCCGCTCGACGACCCTGCGCTGAACGTGCTCGCCGCTCAGGCGGTGCGCAAGGGCTGAGGCGGCAGGTTTTCCTTGCCCTTGCCGACCCGCTCGTATTCCGAGATCACCTGCGCGCCGAGCAGCAGCAAGGTAGCGCCGATTTCCAGGCTCAGCAGCACCACGATCGCGGTCGTGAGCGAGCCGTAGACCACGCTCACCTGCGACAGGGTATTGAAATACCAGACCAGGATGTGGCGCGTGATCTCCCACAACAACGTCGCCGTCACCCCGCCGACCAGCGCCATGCGCAGCGAGATCCGACCAACCGGCATCACGAGATAGATCGACGTCAACACGAAGACCTCGCCAGCCACGCCGAGCAGATAGAGCAGCAGCCCCGACAGTCCGCGCAGCGACCAGTGGCGGCCGAACAGATCGACGCTTTCCTGACCGATCGCCTGCAGGCCGCCCGAGACCAGGGTCACCAGCAACAGACCCAGTCCAAGCGAAAGGATGTAGAGATAGGGCAGCAGCGCCGAGATCAGAAAGTGGCGACGCCGCACCGCGACCCGGTGCAGGAAGATCACCGACATCGCGTTCTCCAGCACGGTGAAGGCAAGCGAGCTGAAGAAGATCATGGTCACGAGCAGGACCCAGCCGATGACGCCGCGGTGGTCGAGAAAGATCGCGAGCTGGCCGATGATCGCCGCCGACTGCCCCGGCATCAGCCACTCCATGTAGCGCCCGAGCGTGCCGAGCAGCTCGCTCTGATCGATCACCTGCGAAAGTGCGATCACGATCAGGATCAGCAGCGGCACCATCGACAGCAGTGCGTAGTACGCAACCGCGCCGGCGAGTAGCAGGCCCTGGTTGGCGCGAAAGCCGCGGATCACCTGCAGCGTGAAGGCGCGCGGGTGCTTGATGACGTAGGCGGCGGACTCGGCGAATTGGCGCATCCGCGAAGTGTGCCCTGCCCTCCACGGGTACGCCGGTCGAGGGTTCCCGCTCAGACCGCGGGAACGAGGCGCAACCGGGTGATCTCCGACGGCGCGCCGAAGCGCTTGGGCGGGCCCCAGTAGCCGGTGCCGCGGCTCGTATAGACCCACAGGTCGCGCAAGCGGTGCAGGCCGGCCGTGAAGGGCTGCTGCAGCCGCACGAACAGGTTCCATGGCAGGAACTGGCCGCCATGGGTGTGGCCGCTCAGCTGCAAATGAAAGCCGGCCTTCTGCGCCTCGTCCGCACTGCGCGGCTGGTGCGCGAGCAGCACCCGCACCGCGCCGAGCGGCGCCCCGTCGATGGCCGCGTGCGGGTCGCTGCGCCGGCTCGCGTCGAAGTGGCCGGCGCTGTAGTCGGTGACGCCGGCGATCACGATCTCGCCAACGCCGTGGCGCAGAACCACGTGCTCGTTCTGCAGCACCGTCACCCCGAGGCGCCGCAGTTCGTGGACCCACGCCGCGGCGCCGCTGTAGTACTCGTGATTGCCCGTCACGAAGAAGGTGCCATGGGTCGACTCGAGCCCCGCCAGGGGTGAAACATGCGTCGCCAATTCATGCACGCTGCCGTCGACCAGGTCGCCGGTAACCGCGACCATGTCGGCGCCGATCCGGTTGACCGCTTCGACGATGGCGCGCAGATAGGGCTTGCGGATCGTCGGGCCGATATGGATGTCGCTGATCTGCGCGATCGTGAAACCGTGCAGCGCAGCCGGCAGCGCGTCGATCGGCACCTCCACCGTCACCACCGCCGCGGTGCGGCGTGCATTCGCGAAGCCGAGCAGCGTCACGAGGAGGCCGAGGGCCGGAACGGCGAACGCGCTGTCGGCCGCCAGCGTGCGCGGTTCGAATAACTGCGCGACCGCCTGCGGCCACGCCCAGGCCAAGCCATGCGCAACCAACAGCAGCGCATCGCGAGCGAGGGTCAGCACCAGAAGCGACGAGAACAGACCCATGCTCAGCAGGCCGAGCCAGGTCAGTGCAAGCGCGAGCCGCTTCGACGGCAAACGCCGGCCCGCCAGGCCAAACGGCATCGACAGCGCGGTGACGACCAGCAGCCCCGCGAGGCCGAACTGGAGCGCCGGCCAGTCACCCAGTGCGGGAAGCAGCCGAGCGCCGAGGTAGGCGTGCAGGGCGAGCGAGAGGACGAAGACGGTCGGCATGGGCGGGTGCGAACGGCGATGGACGCGAACTCGGCCACCGATATGCGTGCCGAATTTGCGCGCTTCAACCGCGCGGCGCGAAATACACCCGCCGCGGCGACCGGCGCGCACCGAAGGCGCTGCTATCGTCGCCGCCACTTCGAACTGCCGCACGAAAGCGCCGAGCCCGATGAAACGCAAGACCCTGTGGATCGCGCTGGCCGGCGGCGCCGTCACCCTCGGCGCCGTCTTTCTGATCCTCAACCTGTCGATGGGCGAAAAGCGCATCGAGGAAAAGCTCGAGCGCGACTATGCGATCGACGATCCGCAGTTCCGGCGCTCGCTCTCGGCCCTGCTCGGGCCGGCGCTGATCGATGGCAACCGGATCGAATCCCTCACTAACGGCGACGAGATTTTTCCGTCGATGCTGGCGGCGATCCGCCAGGCCAAGCAGACCATCACCTTCGAGACTTACATCTACTGGTCCGAATCGATCGGGCGCGAATTCGCCGATGCGCTGATCGATCGCGCGCGTGACGGCGTCAAGGTGCACGTGCTGCTCGACTGGATCGGCAGCGTCAAGATGGAGCCGAAATATCTCGAGGAGATGAAGGCCGCCGGGATCGAGGTCGAGCGCTACCACGCGCCGCATTGGAGCAACCTCGCGCGGATGAACAACCGCACTCACCGCAAGCTGCTGGTGGTCGACGGACGGGTCGGCTTCACCGGCGGCGTGGGCATCGCCGACCAGTGGCGCGGGACGGCGCAAGACGACAAGCACTGGCGCGACAGCCACTTCCGCGCCGAAGGTCCGGTCGTGGCGCAGATCCAGGCGGTGTTCATGGACAACTGGATCAAGGCGACCGGCCGCGTGCTGCACAGCGAAACCTATTTCCCGGCGCTGCAGCCGCACGGCAGCGCGCAGGCGCAGATGTTCAGCAGTTCGCCCACCGGCGGCAGCGAAAGCATGCGCCTCATGTACCTGATGGCGATCACGGCGGCGCGCAGCAGCATCCACCTGTCGAGCTCGTATTTCGTTCCCGACGAACTCACCGTCAACGCGCTCGTCGCAGCCGCCAAGCGCGGCGTGAAGGTGCGGATCATCACGCCCGGCACCGACATCGATACCGAGATCGTTCGCAAGGCCTCGCGCTCGCTGTGGGGGCCGCTGCTCGAAGCCGGCATCGAGATCGCCGAATACCAGCCGACCATGTTCCATTGCAAGGTCATGGTCGTCGACGCCTTGCTCGTTTCGGTCGGCTCGACCAATTTCGACGAGCGCTCGTTCCGGCTCAATGACGAAGCGAACCTGAACGTCATGGACGCCGCCTTCGCGCAGCGCCAGATCGAGATCTTCGCGGCCGATTTGAAGCACTCGAAGCGCATGACCTTCGAAGCCTGGAAGCGCAGGCCGTGGCAGGAGAAGGTGCTCGAGCACGCGGCCTCGCTGCTGGGAGGGCAGTTGTAAGGGGCTGACGAACGGTTGCCGGAGGGAGAAGAAGCGCACTTGCACGGCGCAGGGAAGTGCCGCAGGTTCGCCTCCCGCCGCAGGGGCACGCCATGACAGCAAGATCGCTTCAGCGCGCCATGGGACGGCTTTCTGACCGCCAGCGTGATCTTGGCCGCGGTCGCCACCAGCTTGCGCGGACCCGGCACGATCTACCTCGCCCAGCAGATGAAATTCCGCGCGCCGGTGCTCCCGGGCGATACCGTGCATGCGGCCGTTACGGTGCTGTCGGTCGACCTCGCCGAGGCACGCGCCGTGCTGTCGACCGTGTGCCGGGTCAAGGAGACGGTGGTGATCGAAGGCCCTGCTCGCCGCACCCAGCGTGGCCTGAAGGTTCAGCTCAACACGAACCCGGCGTAGCCGTCGCGCGCGACCGCGGCGCAGCGTTCGGCATACAGCGGAAACCCGCCGACCAGCGGCATGAACATGCGCGGCTTGCCGGGGATGTTGGCGCCGAGGTACCAGGAACTGCAGCTCAGGAAGACGGTATAGCCGGCCATCGCGGTGACGTACGCGACCCAGTCGGCCTCGGCCGCTTCGCTCGCCTCGATGGTCGACCGCCCCGAGTTGAGCACATGCTCGATGCACGTCGCGATCCAGTCGACATGGTGCTCGATCGAGACGATGACGTTGGTGAAGGCGGCGCTGCTGCCGACCCCGGCGATATGGAACAGGTTCGGAAATCCGGCCGTCATCAGGCCGAGGTAGTTGAGCGGACCGGCGCGCCACTTGTCCTGGATTCGCACCCCGCCGCGGCCGCGCAGGTCCAGCCGCAGCAGCGTGCCGGTGATCGCGTCGAAGCCGGTCGCGAGCACCAGCGCGTCCAGGCGGTGCTCGGTGCCGTCGACGACCAGCCCGCCCGCCGTGATGCGCTCGATCGGCCGCTCGCCCACGTCGACCAGTGTCACGTGCGGCAGGTTGAAGGTTTCGTAGTAGCCACCGCTGTCCACGCACATCCGCTTGCAGCCGACTGGCTGGCGTGGCGACAGGCGCTCGGCGACCTGCGGATCACGAACCGCAGCGCGGATCTTGGCGCGGACGAATTCGGCGGCAGTCTCGTTGGCGCGCGCGTCGGTCATCACGTCGGCGTAGGCGCCGAGCAGGCAGAAGCCGCCGATGCGCCAGCGCCGCTCGTATTCGGCTTCGCGCTCCTCGGCGCTGACCGCGAGCGCCGACTGCGTTCCGGCCGGGATGGCGCTGCCGAAGCCGGTACGCATCTGCCGGTTGCGCGCGCGAAATCCGGCGTAGTCGGCCTTGACGCGGGCCTCGTCGGCCGCGGCGAGCGGACCGTTGTGCGCAGGCACCGCATACGCCGCGGTGCGCTGGAAAACGGTGAGCGACGCGGCCTGCTTCGCGACGATCGGGATGAGCTGCAGACCCGACGAACCGGTGCCGACCACACCGACGCGCTGGCCGGTGAAGTCGACCGCTTCGTGTGGCCAGTCGGCGGTGTGCAGCGCGCGGCCTGCAAACGATTCCAAGCCCGGGAACGACGGCGTGTTCGGTGTCGACAGCGGCCCGCTCGCCATCACCATGAAGCGCGCCGACCACGCCCGGCCATCGACCGCGCGTGCCAGCCAGCGCTGCGCGCCCTCGTCGAATTCAGCGCCGACGAGGCGCGTCTCCAGCGCGATGCTGCGGCGCAGGTCGAGCCGGTCGGCCACGTGGTTGGCATAGCGCAGCAACTCGGGCTGCGACGCATAGCGTTCGGTCCAGCGCCATTCCTGCTGCAAGGCCTCGTGGAAGCCGAATGAATATTCGAGGCTCTCGATATCGACCCGCGCGCCCGGATAGCGGTTGTGGTACCACGTGCCGCCCACGCTTCCCGCGGCTTCGATGGCGAGCACATCCAACCCCATCGCACGCACCCGGTGCAACATCGCCATGCCGGCAAAGCCGGCGCCGACGATGAGCAGGTCGAGTCTGCGGGGCGCAGCTTGCGACTCGAACCGAGCCGTTGCGCCGGGGGTGGTCAGCTTCGTATCCATGCCGCCGCGGCCTCCGGCGCAGGTGCCTGTTTCAGTCTTCGTCCGACTCCACCAGTGTCAAGCCGTACGGGTCG
>JBDSEG010000064.1:0-4711 GCA_039920165.1 Burkholderiaceae bacterium | reverse complement strand
GTGCGGTCGCGCAGACCGAGCGCTGCCGTGGTGTCCGGGGCGCCGAGCAGCGCCTCGACCTGGGCTTCGCTCAGCGTATTGGGGACGCGCAACGGTTGCTTCGCGCTCAGCAGTTTCAGCGTCGGGTCGGCAACCAGAAGGTGCTCGCGCAGAGCCCAGCGGAAATAGCGCTTGAAGACCGTCAGGCGCCGATTGCTGCTGGTCGCCTTGCTGCCTCGGTGGCGCGACACGCTGTAGCCGAGCAGGTCGGCCTCCCGGCTGGTGTCGATATCGCGTGCCTGTTCCCGTGCGAGCCATTCGGCGTACATCACGAGGTCGCGCCGATACGCGGCCAGCGTGTTCGCGGCCAGACCGTCCTCGATCCACAGCGCATCGATGAAGCGGTCGATGGACTGCTGGCTGACGGTGAGTGACGGGGTGTTCAGGGCTCGCTCCGGGCTGGGTCGGCGCACCGGGCCGAGGGCGTCGCGAGTTTAGAGGCGATCTGCTGGCACACTCCCGGCCCATGTCGATCGCGCTGCTGCTGATTCCGGATTTCCTGCTCATCGTGCTGGGCTTCGTGCTGTGCCGTCGCACCGCGCTCGACCGCCCGGTGTGGGACAGCGTGGAGCGGCTCGTGTACTACCTTCTGTTCCCGGTGCTGCTGTTCAACGCGACGCTGAAGACGCCGCTGCAGCCGGAGCAGACGTTGAGCCTCGCGCTGGCCAGCGTGGGCACCGTCGCCTGCGGCGTGCTGGTGGCCGCGCTGATCGGCCGCTGGCCCGGCGTCGACGCCCGCCTGCATGCATCGGGAGCGCAGACCGCGTTCCGCTTCAACTCCTACATCGGGCTCGCGCTGGCCGAACGCCTCGGCGGCCCGCAGGGTCTGGCCTGGATGGCGCTGAGCATCGCGCTGTGCGTGCCGTTGGGCAACGTCGCGGCGGTGTGGCCGCTGGCGCGCCACGGCGGTCAGTCCTACGGTCGCGAACTGCTGCGCAACCCGCTGATCCTGAGCACCGTGGCCGGTCTCGCCGCGAATCTGCTGGGGCTGAAGTTCCCCGAGGCGATGTCGACGACGCTGCAGCGCATCGGACTGGCCGCGCTGCCGCTCGGCTTGATGGCCACCGGCGCGGGACTGCGCATCGGCGGGTTGAAATCCGGGCCCGGACTCGCCGCAGTGCTGATGGCGGTGCGCCACGCCCTGCTGCCGGCGATCGCGATCGGCCTCACCGCGGTGCTCGCGCTGCCGCCGCAGCAGCGCATGATCGTCGTGCTGTTCGCATCGCTGCCGACGGCGTCGAGCGCGTACGTGCTGGCCGCTCGGATGGGCGGCGATGGCGGCTACGTGGCCGGGCTGGTGACGCTGTCGACGCTGCTGGGCATGCTCAGCGTGCCGCTCTGGCTGGCGCTGCTGGCGGCGTTGCCATGACAGCCTGCTCGAGCGCCCACTCGATGTGTTCGCGCACCATCGCGCTGGCCTCGGCGAGGCGACTCTGCAGCGCACCGACCAGCGTCGCGCGATCGGCCGGGTCGATCGCGACCCGCAGCGCATTGCCGAGCGCCACCGCCAGATTTCGTTGCCAGCGCTCGAAGCCGATGCGCCGGATCGCGCTGCCTTCGGTGTTGCGCAGAAAGTCGGCCGCGCTCCAGTCCCAGAGCTGCAGCAACGTGGGGTTGTCGACCGCGGAACGCGCGTCGAAATCCGGCAGCGGGGTGCGCTGCGCGAACTTGTTCCACGGACACACGAGCTGGCAATCGTCGCAGCCGTAGATGCGGTTGCCGATCAGCGCGCGCAACGCGACCGGGATCGGCCCCGGCTCCTCGATCGTCAGGTACGAAATGCAGCGTCGCGCATCGAGCCGGTACGGCGCCACGATCGCGCGCGTCGGGCAGACGTCGACGCAGGCGCTGCAGCTGCCGCAATGGGCCGCCACCGGGGGCGTCAGCGGCAGCGCCAGGTCGATGTAGATCTCGCCCAGGAAGAACATCGAACCGGCCTCGCGATCGAGCGCCAGCGTGTGCTTGCCACGCCAGCCGATGCCGCTGCGGCTCGCCAGTTCGACCTCCAGGACCGGCGCCGAATCGGTGAACACGCGATGCCCGAACGGACCGACGGCCTCGCCCAGGCGATCGGCGAGCTGGCGCAGCCGCGCGCGCAGCACCTTGTGGTAGTCGCGGCCCCGCGCATACATGGACAGCGTCGCCTGCTGCGGGTCGGCGAGGCGTTGCCACTCGATCGCCTGCCAGCCGTCGGGCGTCCGGCGCGGCAGGTAATCCATGCGCGCCGTGATCACGCGCACCGTGCCGGGCACGAGTTCGGCGGGCCGAGCGCGCTTCGTGCCGTGCGCGGCCATGTAGGCCATCGAACCGTGGAAACCGTTGTCCAGCCACTGCAACAAACCCGCTTCGGCGTTCGTGAGGTTCACATCGGCAACGCCGATCTGCGAAAATCCCAGCGTCGTGGCCCATTCGCGCAACTGTGCCAACAGCGGCGCCATCAACGCGTGTTGTCTGTCCGAGTTCCCCTGCCGAGCGCCGTCCATTTGCCGATTCTAGAAACTTGCACGACCCTCTGGCCGAACGAAGCCGCCTGCGAAGCGAGCGCCGCCGCGCTCGCCGGGCACGCCGGACTCCGCGACGCGTTCATCGAACTGCATGGCCCGCTCGGCGCCGGCAAGACCACCCTGGTTCGACACCTGCTGCACGCGCTGGGCGTGCAGGGCCATGTTCGCAGCCCCACCTATGCGCTGATGGAGCCGTATGAAATCGGCTCCGCGCAAGCGCCGCTGCACATCTGGCATTTCGATTTCTATCGCTTCGACGACCCGCAGGAATGGGAGGACGCCGGCTTTCGCGACGTGTTCGCGAGCCCGGGGCTGAAGCTCGCCGAATGGCCCGAGAAAGCCGCCGAGATGCTGCCGCCCGCCGACCTGTGCATTCACATCGAACCGCGCGCCGACGACATCCGCGAGGTCCGGTTCACGGCCCACACGGCGCTTTGGCGGGAGTTGCTCGCATGACGCAGGCGATTGCGCGCCGCGCCGCGCTGCGGTCGATGGGCGCGCTGGTGCTGGCGTTCGGCGCGCGCGACATCGCATACGGCGCGAGCATCGTCGCGGTGCGCATCTGGCCGGCCGAAGACTACACACGCGTGACGATCGAATCCGACACCGCGCTGGCGCAGAAGCATTTCATGCTCGAGTCACCGAACCGCGTCGTCATCGATGTCGACGGCCTCGAACTCAGCCCCGCACTCGGCAACCTGCTCGGCAAGGTGCGCGCCGACGACCCGTTCATCGCCGGCGTGCGCGCCGGACAGAACCGGCCGCGCGTTGTTCGTCTGGTGATCGATCTGAAGCAGCCAACAGCGCCGCAACTGTTCACGCTCGAGCCGGTCGCGGCCTATCAGCACCGCCTCGTGTTCGACCTCTACCCGTCGCAGCAGGCCGACCCGCTGCTGGAACTGATCCGGGAGCGGGATCTGGCCGAACAGCGCGCCGCGCAGTCGGTGCAGGACGCGCTCGGCGAATTCATCGGCAAGATCGACAAGCCCGACGGTGAGCCGCAACTGGCGCAGCGGCCCGCACCGGTCGCGCCGCTTCCGCCCGCGGTCCAGGGGCGGATCGATCGCCTGATCGTGGTCGCCATCGACCCCGGTCACGGTGGCGAGGACCCGGGCGCGACCGGCCCGAGCGGCCTGCACGAGAAGGATGTCGTGCTGGCCGTCGCGCTGCAGTTGCGCGACCGCATCAACGCCCTTCCCAACATGCGCGCGATGCTGACGCGCGACGCCGACTTCTTCGTGTCCCTCTACGAGCGCGTGCGCAAGGCACGCCGCGTCCAGGCCGACCTGTTCGTCTCGATCCATGCCGACGCCTTCATCTCGCCGAAAGCCCGGGGCGCTTCGGTGTTCGCGCTCAGCGACGGCGGCGCCACCAGCGCGGCCGCGCGCTGGATGGCGAGCCGCGAGAACTCGTCCGACATGATCGGCGGGGTCAATATCAATGCGAAGAGCGCATCGCTGATGCGCACCATGCTCGACATGAGCACGACGGCGCAGATCCGCGACAGCCTGAAGCTCGGCGGCGAGGTGCTCGGCCAGATCGGCAAGGTCGGAAGACTGCACAAGAACAGTGTCGAGCAGGCGGGATTCGCGGTGCTGAAGGCGCCGGACATCCCGTCGATCCTGGTCGAATCGGCGTTCATCTCGAACCCCGAGGAAGAGGCCAAGCTTCGCGACCCGGCCTATCAGGCCGAACTCGTCCGGGCGTTGGCGCTGGGGATACAGCGCTACTTCCTGAAGAACCCGCCGCTGGCGAGGTCGCGCCAGCTCTAGCCCGCGCGGCGCGCCTTTCCAACGGGCTTCAGCCCGGCTTGGCGAGATCCAGCGTCCAGTAGGTGCGATAGGTGCTCGACCCCGCGCCGGGCACGCAGGCGAAGCCGACGTCCCTGAAGTTCGGGTTCATCAGGTTCGCGCAGTGACCGTCGCTCGCGATCCAGCCGTCGACGACGGCGTTCACGCTCGGGTACCCGGCCGCGATGTTTTCGCCGATGCTGCTCCAGGGATAGCCGGTGGCATTGATGCGATCCACCAGCGTGCGCCCGTCGGCGCTGGTGTGCGAGAAGTAGTTCTTCAGTGCCATGTCCTGCGAATGTGCTGCAGCGGCCTGCGTCAGCCGGTCGTTCCATGCGACCGCCGGCGCCGCGCCGAATCGGCCGGCGCTGCGGCAGT